>DAOLNV010000144.1 GCA_035416745.1 Candidatus Hydrogenedentota bacterium
AATTCCCTGGCCGCGTTGAGCCGTATCCAATGGCCTACTCGTGCCGAAATATGTAAGGCTCCGGAATTGATCTTGCGTCTCGGCTTACGGAATCCAGAAGCATCTGCTTGGTGAATTCTTCGATTTCCTCCGGGTCAAGCATGCAGACAGCGGTCTCCAAGTCCCAATAGTTATAGTGTAACAAGCGCGAACGTATGTCTTTGTAGTCAACCATGATCTTTCTCTACATCCAAACCAACTTAGCGATAGTGCTCTACATTTCAAGAACGACGCAGGGCGTCTCCAAATAGGTGGACCCAAAGCCACGAGCATCGAGTCGCCCTCTATGCTCGCTGAGCGTTGGGTTCAGAATCCACTGCCTGCGCTTCAGACATATCAACAGGCACCAGCTTCGCCACGGCGTCCACCTTGGCTTGGGGCGCGAGGTGGGCGTAGTGGCGCTCCGTCATGACGATGGAGGTATGGCCCAGAAGGTCCTTCACCACGTAGAGGTCGACCCCCTTCTGCACAAGCTTTGACGCAAAGTGATGCCGTAGGTCGTGCCAGCGAAAGTTCTTGATCTTTGCACGCCCCAAGACATTCTCCCATGCCCGCTTGATGTTGTCGAACTTGCCCCCTTCGGGGCTTTCGAAGACAAGTCCTTCAGCTTTGGTCTGATCCTTCCATTTGCGCGCTACCTCAAGGATGAATGGGTTCAGAGGTATATGCCGCGTATTACTGGTCTTTGTGATGCTACCGCGCACAGTAAGCATAGCCTTGTCCAAATCGACATCCGACCACTCCAAGCCAAAGAGCTCGCCGCGGCGGATCCCCGTGTGCATCGACAGAAGGACCATGGGCTTGATGTGGTCGGCGAAAGCCAGTTTGTCGAGGTCGGTAAGTTCCTCACGGTGACGCTCGCGGCGCCACTCGTTGCCCGATTTCCGGGCCTTTCGGATGTCATGCTCGCGGCTATCGAGCGCAGCAAGGAGGGCTACTTCTTCGTGGGGCTCCAAGTAACGCACCTTGGCGCCGCCCTCTTCTTTCAAGGCCTTTACGGACTTGAGGGGATTCTCTTTGAGCTTCTTCCATTCGACGGCCCGAGACAGTGCCGATTTCAGCGCGGCCACGTCCTTGTTGACCGTTGCAGGCTTCACTTTGCCTTCCTTCAACCGATTGATGCGTTGTTTCTCGACGACCCAGGCGTTGATCTCATCGAGTTGCCTATCCAAGAGGTCAGGAAAGCCCGACTTGATCCGGCCTACCTGGAGCGCACCGGTCTTCCGGTGGGTTCTCATCCAGGGTAGATAGTCCTCGTCGAGAAACGTACGTAGGGTGTGTTGGGCACGGCTGCGCTTTTCCTCGTTGGGATCCTTCCCATCATTAACAATACCTTGTACTCTCTTGGCTTCATCGCGGGCCTTCTCGGGTGTCCACTTCTTCGTGGTGCCGATAGTGTAACGGGAACGCCGGCCGGATTTGTCCCGGTACACGAGGCTGTATGTGCCGACTCCGGAAGGCATCATTCGCAGCGAGAAACCCGAGAGTTCGGTGTCTGTGACGTTGCAGGTTTGGGATTCCTTCCTAAGTTCGTTAAGGAGGCGCAATCCGATCTTTTTTTGCATAACCTGTCTCCGGCGAGTGCTTTGCAAGCGACCCTCGGTTTAATAGGCCGTGGGTCTCCAGGGTCAAATGTCTGGATCCACAGTGGATCCACTAGAAGTATACTCGAGGGAACGGCAGAAGACAAGAGTCAACATGACAAACATCGATCCTAGCCTTTATTTACAAGGCTATTAGCGATCTTGCTGTTCCTCGTTGTTCCTTCCGGTTTCTGGAGAAAACGACCTAAAATTCGGCCTGTCACGCCGAGGGTCGTGCGTTCGAGTCGCACCAGGCGCGCCATTTAAATGACTACGCGCCAGAAGTTTACGAAAGTGACCTCTGGCGCGTTTTTCTTCGCGATAGACTGCGCCACGGCAAAGACGCGGATCCCCAGAGCACGACCCAGCATCTCCGCCAGTGGCGATGCTGGCGCGGAGGACAGCTCTCACCGACAGGGGCATCAATCAAAGAGGCAAAGTGTGCGCCGCTGTTCTTCAAGATAGTGGCGGCCGCTTCTCGTTGCCGCTGGCGTTCAACGGACGGCGCACTATACTCTCGTCCTGAAGAGCATTCCGGGGGGCCGGAGCACCCACGATACATGGACAGTGCATGTGGAACATCAGCACCTGACCCGAATTGTGATAGCGGCGTCCTGGTGGATCTGTGTCATGCCAACCGAGGGGCTCGGCATTGGTTCGAGTTCCATCCAAGCTCCGGCCCCTACGACAGCTCGAACAAAGAGACGATTACGTGGCAGCATACTCGAAAATCTAAGATATAGAGCCAAGCCGTTTGTGCCGATTAACCCCTCGCTTTCGTGTAGTTAGATAATGTATGAAGGCGGGGCGAGGTGTTGTTCGCTGGTTGTCCAGGGGGCGGCACCCGTGTGCCGAATCTGGTATGCTATCCAGGGGAGGCGAGGTAAGGTATGGCCGAAACCTCTGACTACGTGGGCTCTCAAATCCGTTAGAGAGGGGAAACCCAATGACCATCGAAGAACGCTTAGCCGTTTTGGAATCGCAGCTCGCCAGCACCGCGCCGAAGGAGCTCCGGACCACCAAGCTCATTCTCACCGATGAGAACGGCAAGACTCGCGTGCAGATGTACGTGTCCAAGTCCAAGAACGGGCCGACTCTGCGCTTCCTTGACGAGAACGGCAAGACCCGTGGCGAGCTCTTCGTATCTGGCAGCGGGCCGGCGCTGTGCCTGGGCGACGAGAACGGCAAGACCCGTGGCCAGATGGCCGTGACTGGGGATGGGCCGACAGTGCAGCTGGCCGACGAGAACGGCAAACCGCGCGCGATGCTGGGCGTGTCTAAAAGCGGGCCGTTGTTGATCCTGATCGATGAGAACGGCAAGACCCGCGGGCAGATGACCCTGACTAAGGATGGGCCGGCACTGCAACTGGCCGACGAGAGCGGTGCGACGCGCGTCGAGGTGAGAGTACTGGCCGAGGGACCTTCACTGGGCATGGGCGACGACAAAGGTGGGCTACGCGCTCAGATGGTCGTGACTGAGGACGGTCCGGCGATTCGTCTAGGCGACGAGAACGGCGATTTCATATGGTCCGCCCCGTAACAACGGGGTGTGCGCCCGAGGTGCTGGGCAACATTAACGATGTGCTGACGGAACTGGCAAAACCTCTTTCCGCGTTTTCCGCGCTCACGCCAGTCTCGATGTACGCTCTGCACGGCCACGCGTTGGGCAGTTGCTGACTGTCTCGTGCGGGGAGGCGACTGCCGCATCTCTTGCACCAACCGTGAAGTGAGCAGGCAAGCAGACGCCGCGCAAGAAGGCCGTGCTATTCCTGCTATTGGTGCTAGTCCCGGAGCTTAGCCCTTTCTGTGCACGCCTCCCCGGCCCGCGAGCAGCGAGGCGCCCGCTTGCCGCACAACCGCCGTCTGGTCATGAAACGTGGCGGCCGTGTGCATCCTGATTCGGGAGGGGCGCCGACCCCAACCGGTTTTCCGCTTCCAAAGCGAGCGAAGCAACCCGTCCATCAGACGGGGGCAAGGCCTCAGGGTTTCATTGCGGCGCTCGCTTACGAAACGCGGAGGCATGGCGTTATCTCCAGGTGACCTCTGGCGGCTTCCGTTTCGGCCACCGCGAGAACATCTGCTTCGGGTAGCCCAGCGCCAGGGCCCCGTGCACCCGGTGCGTCTTCGGGACACCGAGGAAGTCGGGTATGCTGCGGTCCCGTCCGCACGCCCCCACCAGGTATCCGACCAAGAAGCTCCCCAGCCCCATGGCCTGGGCGAGCAGCGACGCGTTGTGCAGCGCCAGCATCGCGTTGGCCTCGGGCAGGTGGATGTTCCGCTCGACATGAGCCACAATCAGACACTGCGCGCCGCGCAGAATAAAATCCTCGCCCTTTTTGTGGCCTTCGACCATGACCTCCATCTCGGGCACGAAGTCCAACAGGCTCTTGGCCTCGTGTCCCGACGTGAGCCGCACGATGCCGCGCACGAGCGGATTCCGCAGCTGCTTTGACATCTTCTCGAAGAACCGGACGGCCATGTCGCTGATGGCCTTCAATTCGTCCTTCTTCCGCACGACGATGTATTCGACATTCTGAAGGTTGTGCGCCGTCGGCGCGAGCTGCGCCGCCTCGATGATACGCTCCACTACCGGCTGCTCCACCTCGGCGTCCGTGAACACCCGCAACGACCTGCGCGCCCGTAGCATCTCCAGCACCTGGTCGCCCGAAGGCAGCAGGTCCGTCTTCACCGGGATGATGGCGCCTTCCGGGAACGATTCGTGATGGATAGCCCCCTGCCCGCAGATGGCCGCGCAATGTCCGCACGACGTGCACAGTTCCGCATGGACGGTCCTGGGGGCGTGTTCGCCCTCGACCAGGATGTTCTCCGGACACGTCAGGATGCACGCGCCGCACTGTTTGCACAGTCTTGCGTCTACTTCAATCTTGGCCATGGTTGATTCTCCCATCCAGCGCGTTCCGAGGCGTGGCCCGGCTCTGAAATCGCACGGGCCCCCTTCTTTTACGCTGATGCGCGCCGCCGCGTCAATCTGATGCTTGGTTCAGCAGCCCGGCGTTCGTATCGGTGATGGCGTCCACCGATCTGGGGGACTGACATGACACTGCCTTCGCCGGATACCCGAACCGATCGTGGTGGCCGGCTGTCCATCTCAAGCGAAAGACAAGTACGGGACCGTGTATAGTGAAGATATTCAACCGATGGTCAAGCCCTTGTAAAGGTAGCTGTTGAAGGCAGATTGTCAGCCGGGTCTTCGATTGTGATTTCCGTCTTCGTGCACGTCGGTTTGTGTTTCTGGCATTGACAGCGCGAGGCAGGCGCCACCCGCATCACCAGACCCGTTTACGAGACCGCTCGAATGCCTTGACCATACGTCATCCGCGTTAGAGATCTCCCGTAATAAGCCTCGCCGAGCGGTTCCACGTGAAGTAGCTCCACGCCCATTGTGTGAGGACAAGAATCCGGTTCTCGAACTGAATGAGGTTGGCAAGATGGACGAATAGCCATGCCAGCCACGCCAGCAACCCGGAAAGCTGAATTCGGCCCAGATGAGCCACTGCGGCAGACCTGCCAATTGTGGCCATCATGCCTGGGTCGCGATAACGAAAGGGTTTGGATGGTCTTCCTGCTAGACGTCCCTGGATAAGCTCAGCCACGTACTTGCCTTGTTGAATGGCTACGGGTGCGATCGCTGGAAGAGACGTGCCTTTGGCGCTCTTGCAGGCCGCAAGGTCTCCGATAATGAACACGTCAGGATGCCCCGGCACAGTCAAGTCGGGAGCGACCTCCACGCGACCGGCCGCGTCAATTCGGGAGCCCGCGCGTGCCGCCAGCATCCCGCCCAGAGGAGAAGCGCGGACCCCTGCGGCCCACAGGACGGTGAGCGTCGGGATGTTCTCTTCGCGTCCCGAGACTTCGACTGTGATGGACGCACTGTCTATGTCTTTCAGTTTGGCGCCAGTACGCACCGAGACGCCCAACCGGTCGAGGATTGCCGCGGCCTTTTCTGACAGCTTCTCTGGAAACGAAGGAAGCACGCGCGGCCCGAGCTCAAGGAGGATCACGCGCGCCTGGGAAGGATCAATCTTGCGGAACTCATTGCGGAGTGTGTGCTTAGCGATCTCACACAGGGCGCCGGCCAACTCCACGCCGGTGGGACCCGCCCCCACTATTATGAAAGTCAGAAGCGCCCGCAGCGCGTTCGGGTCCTGTGTTCGTTCCGCCGCCTCAAAAGCGAGGAGAATCCTCCGCCGGATCGTCGTCGCGTCTTCGATTGTCTTGAGGCCGGGCGCTAGCCCGGGCCAGTTATCGTGCCCGAAGTAGTGATGGGTGGCGCCTGCGGCCAGAATGAGCACGTCGTACGGCAGGGAGCCATCAGCGAGGATCAGGCGGCGGTTCTCAAGATCGATATCCACCGCGTCCCCCAGAAGCACTTGCACGTTTCTCTGCCGCTTGAAAATCGACCGGAGGGGAACGGCCACGTTCGCAGGAGACAACCCCCCCGTGGCAACCTGATACAGCAACGGCTGAAACAAATGGAAATTCCGCTTGTCCACAAGAGTAATGTGGACATCAGCATGTTTCAGATGCTGCGCCGCGTGAACTCCGCCAAACCCGCCGCCGACGATCACGACATGCGGTTTCTCTGTAATCGTGGTAGGCATGGCTCCAAAACTCGCACACAAGGTATCAGTTTGCGCTGCGCGGAACAAGCCGTACAACGGCCGAGTATTTTGACTTTACACGGACGCTACCGCCCACTCCTTAGAGCGAAACTAGCTAGTGAGGGTTTTTGTTCCCAACGGAGACGATGAAAGAGCTTGAAATAAGGGCAACAAGGGCTGCCCGCCCGGCTTAAGCGGACAGCCCTCTTTCCGTTTGCTTTGGCTGCGAATCGGGCTTGCGGTCCAGCCGCCATCACGCCTTCAATAGTATCACTTAATGCATATCCAGGCCGTGTGCGGATGAAGGGATTCGACCACTTCGCGTAGCAGCGTCGTACGTTCGTCTTCGGTGAACTTCCTTCGCAGGTTACTCACCGGAAGACGCGACAAGACGTGAGGCCGTAAACGAAACCCAGATATACGTGCCCGATACGTCGATGTCTGGACACATCAAGAGATTATGGCTATAATGATAACGTGTGCTGAAGTGAACGACGCTCATGTGCGGCCGAATTGCGCTTGCTTGGGGGTAGGACGAGAGGAATCTGACTATGTGGTTGTGCTCAAATCAAAACATCGCGCGTTTCATGGTTCTTGGGGCATGTGTTCTAGGTTCTCTTGTCTCATCAGCGGAAGACTGGGCTGCGAAACAACAGATCCGAAATGAAGAACGGGCTGCCTATCGGGAGGAAAGAGGCTATCTGGTTGACCCAAGCACTTCGACAACCTGCCAGATGGTTCGGGCTGCGGCCGAGTCAAGACGCCCACCCAAGGCGTCAAGTGTTTCAGCCCAAGGGAAGCCCAATACTTCGGAACAAGGCGTGTTTTCTGGAGTTCCAACGCAAGGAATTTCTGCCTTGGCTACACGGCCTGGTATTAATCCTGATATCCAGCAGTATTATAAATTATATTTCGGAGAAGAAGAGATCTGTGCTCTAAAGTCATTGTTCACAGCGTTTGGAAGACCCGTTGACCTGTCAAACAGTGAATGGGATTCTGTGTCGCATGAAGCAGCCTGTGATCTACAGAGTCTCTTGGGCGTCACAGCCGATGGTAAGACAGGCAGCAATACGCTATCTGCGCTATCTGCAGTTGTGAGGACGACAAATGAAGCACCTGATGACACATCATGTTATCGGGCGCCGGTCTTGACACCTCGGCAGGGCGATAAAGAAGACGATAGCGACAGTGGAAAGATTCCAAAACGCTTAATTGAGAGAGAAAAGCCGGAAGACAACGGCGGAATTGCCCCGTGGCGCATTCCCCGACTTGGCCAGCCCAATCAACCAAACACGGCAAGTGGACTGTCTGATTTCTCATCGAACTCGGGCCCGACTGAACTGCCTGTTGCTCCTGGCGAAAAACGTAAAGCCGAACCGTCAGGCCGTTACTTGGGAAACTGGAGTGCCAATCAGTTTGCACCGGATTCAACCAGTAATCGCTTTGGCGCTGGAAGCGAGCTCTCGCCTGATAGCGTGCGCAATAAACATGGCAGGTATGGCAGTCCTTACAGTAACGAATCCGCTAACAACCCCTATGCGACCAATGCCCCGCGTCTTTACGATAGCAAAGGCAATTACAGGGGGAAGCTTAGCACCAACCCTTATGACCCTGAATCAATCTCTAATCCCTATGGCCGGTACGGTAGCCGATTCAGCCCCGACAGCGTCAACAATCCATTTGGCGCAGGGAGTCCTTATTCTGCCGATAGTCCAACGAATCCATTCGGCCAGGGCTTGCGGATTCACGGCGAGAAGTAAACGCAAGAATCGACACGCCGCAGATTGTCTGACCTGCATTACGGAACGCGGAGTGGCATGGTCCCAAAAGCTTTACCAGCAGGTTTGAGAAAAATCCGGCTATTGCCTGCGATCTCTTGACTTTGCCCTAAACGAACTCCGCATAACCGCTACTCAATCCGTGAGCACATTGCGCTATTTCTGAAATGGTCTTGGGGTCCTTGCTTATGACCTTGCCCCTTTTGGCCCAGGATTTGAGGGTTTTGGCCTTCGTACCGACTTGGCACGGGGCATGCTACTTACCTAGTAACAGTCGCGGGGGAGTTGAGAGCGAATAGAGCTTTCGCCAGAGCGTAATGGGGTATAGTGACCCGGGACACGGCTTGCAGGCTCGTCAGGTCTTGTGACCGGGAGGAGCAGGCATGAAAACGACGTTCATAGC
>DAOLNV010000145.1:0-7033 GCA_035416745.1 Candidatus Hydrogenedentota bacterium
CTTTTGGCGAAGGTCAAAAGGACATGGCCAGCGGGTACGGCCGAGGCCGCGCCGCGTGCGAGGGATGCGGCGAAGGTTTTGGCCCCCGTGCCGGACGCGGCAAAGGTTTCGGCCCCGGCTGCGGACCATGCTGCCCCTGCGCCCGTCCATGGTAAACTGAGTGTCCATGGAACAGAAGGGTAACATTCGGAGTCCGGTTATCTTGTTGGTGCTGGCAGCCGCTGTACTGGCGGCTGCCAGCATTTTTCTCCTGGCCCGGCAGTACGATGTCGAGGTCGATAACGCCCAAGTCCAGCTCCTGGCGAAAGGCCGCACTACCCTCGACGCACTAACCGCGGGCATTCGTGCTCAAAGCCGGCGGGGCATGTACCGGATGGACCGGTTGGCGGCGATCTTTGACGAGCTCGCCCAAACGCCGGGCATTCTGGCGCTCCAGCTCCGTTCAGCCAGCGGCGCGATTGTGGCGGCGGGAGGAGAATTCAAAAACGTTCCCGCCCTGCCCCCCGACACGGCGCTCTGGCAACCGGAAACGCTCATCATGACCGCCACGGCCGAGTTTGCGCACGTTGGACCCGGCATGGGACCCGGCGGAAGGGGGCGCGGCGAAGGCGACCCCGGGCCAGGGCCTCGGCATGGCGGGGGGCCCGGTTCCCCGGGCGGGAATCGTGCGAACGACCCTGACTTGGGCGACGCGATATGGGAGGAGGGCCCGCATGTCTTGACTGTCGTGCTGCACACCGGGGATGTGCGCGCGGCAATACGCAACGCGCGGTTCCGCCTGGCCGGCGGCGCGGTCATCGTACTGCTGGCTATTGGCTCGGGCGTGTGGGCCTTCGTTTCGCAATTGCATAAACGGCGACTCGTAACCGACCTGCTTCTCGCTGAAGAGCGGGTGGCGGAAAGCCAACGCCTCGCCCGTCTGGGCGCCGGCCTCGCCCACGAAACCAAGAACCCCCTGGGCGTAGTGCGCGGCCTGGCCCAGTCCATTCTCGAAGCCCCCGAGGCGGGCCGCGACATCCGCAGCATGGCCCAGCAGATTGTCGACGAATCCGACCGCACCGTCGGGCAGATCAATTCGTTCCTGGGGTTTGCGCGGCCCCTTGAGCCCGTCCCCGCCCCGGTCAGCATGGCCAATCTGTTCGACGATATGAAACCGCTGTTCGAGGCGGAGGCGCGCGGCGCCGGCATCGTGTTCCATTGCGAAGACAACGGCCTGACCGTCCGTGCGGACGAAGCCATGCTGCGCAGGGCACTGATGAATCTCGTTATCAACGCCATCCATGCGGTGAAGAGCCGGGGCACAGTCACCGTGAGTGCCGAACGCGTGCAGGGAAGCGTGCGTATTGTTGTCGAGGATACGGGATGCGGCATTGCCCCCGAAGACATGAGACGCCTTACCGACCCCTATTTCGGGCGGTTCGAAGGCGGTTCGGGGCTGGGTTTGTCGATCGTCGACCAAATCGCCCGCGCACATGGATGGCGCCTCCGGTTCCGGTCCGCGCCAGGCGCGAATACACAGGTGTCAATCGAAGGCATGTCTGAGGTACGCTAGGGATATGAGGGAACACCGCCATCGCATCGCCATCGTCGACGACGACCCCGGCCAGCGCCAGCTGCTTGCAAACGCCCTCGAGCGCGCGGGGTACGACACCATCCGGTGCGAGGACGGACCCCAGGGGCTCGAAGCCGCGCCCGCGGCGTCGCTCATGCTCCTCGACGTGCGCATGCCCGGAATGAGCGGCCTCGAAGTCCTCGAAACGGTCAAGCGCGACCGGCCTCAACTGCCCGTTATTCTATTGACCGCTTACATAGACGTTCGCGACGCCGTACACGCCATGAAACAGGGCGCGCTGGATTACCTCGAAAAGCCGGTCGATCTCGATGAGCTGATCGCCGCCGTGGATGATGCACTGGGACCAACCGGGCGGTCAGTTTCTCAATCCGGCGTTCCCGAGTTGCCCGAAGGGATTGTGGCCGAAAGCGAGGCGATGCGTACCGTGTTTCAACAGGCCGAAAGAGTCGCCCCCTCCGAGGCCACCGTGCTGCTGCTCGGAGAAAGCGGCACGGGCAAAGAGGTCGTAGCCGCGTACATTCACCGCCGGAGCGCGCGCGCCGCCCAGCCCTTCGTGCAGGTCAACTGCGGCGCGCTGCCCGAAAACCTTATCGAAAGCGAGCTGTTCGGCCACGAAAAAGGCGCGTTCACCGGCGCGGACGCCCAACGCAACGGGCGCTTCCAGGAAGCCCACCAGGGCTCCATTTTCCTCGACGAAATCGGGGAACTGCCCCTCGCGGTTCAGCCAGCATTCCTGCATGTCCTCGAAAGCGGCAATATACGGCGCGTAGGAGGCAGCCAGGAACTCACCGTTGACGTGCGCGTCATCGCCGCAACCAACCGCAGCCTCGAAAACGATGTCCGGGAAGGCCGGTTTCGCGAAGACCTCTATTACCGGCTCAATGTGTTTGCCCTCGAGGTCCCCCCGTTGCGCGAACGCCGCGACGACATCCTGCCCCTCGCTGCGCATTTCCTCAAAGACGGCAAGCGGCGCCTCGCCCCTGCAACCGAGCGCGTGCTCATGGCCTACGACTGGCCGGGAAACGTGCGCGAACTTCGAAACGCCATCGAGCGCGCCGTCATCATGTCCGACGGCAATCTCGTGCTGCCCAAAGACCTGCCCCCGCACCTTCAGAATACGGCGCCGGCCGGGAAACCCAGCAGCGTGCTTGTGGGCGACATGCGCGAGATCCAGCGCCGGGCCATTATCGAGGCGCTTGAGAAGACCGGCGGCAACAAGACCCGCGCCGCCGACCTGCTCGGCATCAGCCGCCGTAACCTCATCTACAAACTGCGGGAGTACGGGCTGTAACGGCCCGGCGCCCGTTCACGGCAGGGGGCCGGGTTCCGCGCCGTGCGCCGTTTCCAATGCGGCGTCCAAACGGCGAATCTCCGCGGCAAGCTGTTCCGCAACCTGCATCCGGCCCTCGGCGTCGTAGTGTGTGGTCGGCAGGGGGCTTTCGTAGAAATGCCTTATGGGTAAATGCACGGAAAGATCGACGACATTGGCGTTGCCCTCCGCAAGCGCCTCCTGGATGATGCGGGAATCGCGCTGTACATTCTCCCCCATTTCGTGTCCCGCAGCGTCTTGCATCAACTCATGATTGATCGGCGTCAGGTAAAAGATGGGCTCCGCCCCCATGGCGCGGGCCAGCTCCGCGCAGCGCTGGAGAGCCTTCAATTCATGATGCTTTGCATGCAGCGCCTTACTGTAATGCGCGGCGAAATACAACTGCAGAAAATCACGGTGGTTCGCCATGGCTGTGTTCGTCCGAATTGCCTCATCGACCCGTCTTACTCTCTTGAGGGATACCCCTGTTTCCTTCGCGAGAAACCGAAGATGTTCATCGCGTGGTCTTGGAGCGCTATCGATACCCTTAAGGATGGAAATCGGGCGAAGAAAGGACCGCAACAGGAGCCCGTCATGTTCCAGAAACAACCTGGATTCAACGTATTGTCTTCCAAGAGCGCCAGCGGCGTACGGGCGAAGCGTCGAGTGGTTCATGCATATCACAACGTAGCGCGGATGCAGCCCTTCACTCTGCAGGCGGCGCAGAATAGCCGCATCGAGAGTGGGGAGCATCCCAGGGAGCAACAGGGCTCTAACCTTGTATTCGGGCAGGAGGTCGCCAAGCATCACGCATGTGGGCCGCATGTCATCAGCGTCTGGGGGATGAGAAAAAACCGAGCTGTCTCCAAGAAACACGATCTCGGGCGATTCCTGCAATGTGTCGTTAAGCGGCCGATCCAACCAGGAAGGAGGCGGCTGACCCCCGAAAACAAGCGATACGCCGACTTGCAGCGCCAGGAGAAGTGCGGTAAACAGGGCTGCTTTGACGAGAAACAATCCCAACCCTGCCTTCGGTGTCTGTTCGTGATACGTCTCTGTCATCGGACGTCGCTGCTCCACTTAGAACTGGAAATAGATGAACGGGATTCTCTGTACAACGCCGAAGTTCATGATGGCAGCCGCCAAAACAGCATAGGCGGCCCAGCGGAGTGAGAGAACTGGCAAGGTGAGGAGCCGGGGTGGGCCGCCCTTGCTCTGGAAATGCTCCGCAACAAGCATGAGAACCGTTGCCCCTGCCGTGATTGCCAGTTGTGACGCATTCTCGCTCAACGCGCTGAGCTCCCTTATGACCGCTGCGGGGCTGAACACGTAGTAAACAAGGTCCGGCATCTGTTGAAGGACGTATGACGCGTCCTTCACGGAATTGGCACGGAAGAAAACCCATCCGATGTTGACCAGCACGAAGGTGAGCGTAATCTGGAGCACATGATGCAGCCGGGGCGCCTTGTCGAGTCCTGTGGCGCGAACGACGGTGGCGCGAATGTCTCGTGTCGCGTGCGAACTGATGTAGTAAGCGGCGTGAAGCAGGCCCCAGATCACGAACGTCCAGTCCGCGCCATGCCACAGCCCGCTCGCTCCAAACACAATGAGGAGATTCAGGTACATGCGGGAAATCTTCACGCGGCTCCCGCCAAGAGGAATGTACACGTAGTCCCGAAACCACGTCGAGAGCGAGATGTGCCAGCGGCGCCAGAAATCCCCGATAGACGTCGCGAAGTAGGGCCGGTCGAAATTGGTCATGAGCTGGTAGCCGAGGATGCGCGCCGACCCCACCGCAATGTCCGAGTAGCCGGAAAAATCGCAGTAGATTTGGAAAGCGAAACCTACCGTGGCCAGCAGCAGCATGAGCGACGTCGCACCCGCCACGTCGTTGTAAACGGGATCGACAAACATAGCCAGGCGATCGGCCACAACCACTTTCTTGAACAAGCCCCAGAGAATGTAGCGCAGCCCAATGATGGCTCGGCCGTGATCGAAATCGTGGTTGCAGCGGAACTGCGGAAGGAGATTCTCCGAGCGTTCGATCGGCCCCGCAACAAGTTGCGGAAAGAACGCCACGTACAGCGCGAAGATGCCCGGATGCCGCTCAGGCGGGTGTGTTCCTTTGAAAACCTCGAATGTGTAGCTCAGGGTCTGAAAGGTGTAGAAGGAGATGCCCACGGGCAAAATGACATCGAGACCCGGCATCGTGTATTCCCAGCCCAGCCATTGCGCGGCTTGGTGGACGGACGTGTTGAAGAAATTGTAGTACTTGAACGCAAACAGCAGGCTGAAATTGCATCCGATACTTGCCAACAAAGCCCCAATACGGACTCGCCGGTTCGCTGTCAGCCCCATGATGAGACCGGCGGCGTAATCCACGGCTGTCGAGGCTACGATAAGAATCAGATACTCGGGCTTCCATGCGGCATAGAAGTAGTAACTCGCCAGGAGCAGCAGAATCCATCGCCAACGGTACGGCAAAGCGAAATACAGTGCGCACACGCATGGCAAGAAAATCAGAAACTCGACCGAATTGAAAAGCACGGCCTCGCCTTCCCCTATAGCGCGGCGCCGCGGTCAAACGGCTGCCACAATTTATCATCCGGGTGATGATACACTGATCTAGGTGGATCTACATGTTTAAATATGGATATAGAATAATAACGCCTTAAAGAAATTTCAACTGTCTTTGTGCCACTGTCTTTGTGCCATTTTCCCTGCGCAACTGTCCTTGTGCTCGCCGGCGAGGATATGCCATCGTAGCCAGGCTGCCCGGATTCGCAACCACACGGAAACGAGTGTCTGCCCCCCTCGCCATTTCCTGCGCAAACCACAAAGCGGGCCACTATTGGGTCCGAGCGAAGAGACAGGACTGCCCATGCAGATGGCACACCTGGGGTTAGGAGTCGTTCTTGCCGCGATCGTTGTGGCCGGCAAGAGCAGTCCGGCATGGGCGGATAGCTCACAGGCCTCCCCCGGATGGCGGGTCGAGGAGGGATGTCTGGTCCGCGGCGCCACAGCCCGGCCGGCCGATGGGTTCGCGCCCAACATCTGTATCGCAAAGCATGGGCCGGTGCTGAACCCCGCCGGACCGGCCCGTATCGCGACCCGGGCAGCATCGTACGGAGGGTTCCAGACCATCTACACGACCGGGAACGGCGAAGCCTGGCGGCTCCCGTATCTCCGCATGGTCAGCACCCCCAGTGGACGGTGCCTCTGCTTTTCGGGAAACGAGAAATCCTGTCAGCCGCTGCCGGGCCAGGCGCCGGCTCTCGCGCAACCGGGCCAGAACGCCCCATCACTCCCGAAAAAACGCTTCCAGCTGCGTGAACACCTCGTGGGTGGCGGGGCGGCGGCGCACGGTGCGCACGTCATACAGTTTCTCGGTTTGTTTGATCATCTGGTCGAGACGGGCATCTTCGTTTACCAGCAACCAGATGTGGCTGAGGGACCCGTCGCCGAAAGCCATGCACAAAATGCCCTCGACGTTGTAGGCCCGGCGCGAGAACAGTCCGCACACGTGCGACATCACGCCCGGATGGTTTCTGACCGTCAATTCCAGCACCGTGCGCGGTAATGCCGAGATGGCCGTTGATTCCGTTGCGATACTCATGTTCTTTCACCTCTATGTGCGCTGATGGTCCGTCCAATTCCCTCATTCAAGCCGGCATGGGTTCCGACGCGAGCATGTCGCGGTTCGCGGCGCCCGGCGGCACCATCGGATACACTTTCTGGTTCACGTCGATAGGCGCATGGATCAGACACGGCCCCGCCGCCGCCAGCGCTTCCGCAAGCACACCCGCCGGGTCCCGCGCCGTCCCCAGATCAGCGGACCGCATGCCGAACCCTCGCGCGACCGCGCAGAAATCGGTTGCCACGCGGTAATCGGATGCGAAAATCCGGTGTCCGTAGAAGAGATCCTGTTGTTGATGCACCAGGCCCAGTGACCTGTTGTCCATGACAATGATCTTGACGTTCACGTTCTCTTCAACGGCGGTCACCAGTTCCTGGACGTTCATCAACAGGCTGCCGTCGCCGCTGAAACACACCACGCGCCGCCCGGGGCAGGCCAGCGACGCGCCGATAGCAGCAGGCAGCCCGAAACCCATGGTGCCCAGTCCGCCCGACGTCAGCCATTGCCGCGGACG
>DAOLNV010000145.1:7133-8229 GCA_035416745.1 Candidatus Hydrogenedentota bacterium
AAGTTTGTAGACCGCGCCGCGTGCATGCCCAGCATGCCGAGCGACAGAGGATGATCAACCGGCATCGTCCCCAGCCCCATCAGCGTCATCGTCGTCGGGATCGAAGCCTTCTCCGCGAGCTGAACGGCCAGCGCGGCCGCGCCGGCGTGCACGACCCCGCCGCCGAGATACAGAACCGGCCTCTCGGCCCCGTTGATAAGCCCGGCAGCGCGCTCAACCGCCGCCGCAGCGAAGTCAGGGGGACTGTCCGCCGCCGCTGGTTCCGGCCAGCGCTCAAACGAAACGGCCTCGCACTGCACGTCTTTGGGCACGTCAACCAGAACAGGCCCGGGCCGTCCCGAGACGGCAATCCGAAAGGCTTCGGGAATGATCTCGAGCAGGTGCGCCGCCGAACGCACCAGGAAATTGTGCTTGGTCAGCGGAATGCTCATCCCGTAGGTGTCGACTTCCTGGAACGCGTCGGTGCCGATCATCGCCCGGGGCACCTGCCCCGTGATGCAGACGATGGGGACCGAATCCAGCTTCGCGTCGGCAAGGGCGGTCAGGGCATTGGTGGCGCCCGGGCCGGATGTTGCCAGAAACACCGCGGGCCGCCCCGTCGCCCGCGCCATCCCCTGCGCAATGAATCCCGCGCCCTGTTCGTGACGGGCCAACACGTGCCGGACCGTCTCCGATTGGCCGAGAGCATCGTAAAGCGGCAGGTTCGCACCGCCCGGGATGCCCGCGACAATGCGGATGCCCTGGCGTTCAAGCATACGGACAATGAGTTCCGCGCCGGTTATGGTGGGCATGGCCGAGTCTCCTTGTTGTGCCCATGGCGGCGGTCCCGGCGCTCGAGGGAGGAGACAAAAAATCGCCCCCACCGGCGCCTTCACGCCGATGGGGGCTGATATAGCCTTGTTTAGGACCCGCTACGGCGCACAGGCGTCGACACGTACTACCACCACCACGCCTGCCTGCATCAAGCAAGCGGTCGTGCGGACGATAATATGGTCGATTCCCTGTGCCATAGCGTTGGGATAATCCTTCTTGAACTGTTCAACGCAGCGTGATGTTACCACCAATATGCGCATCTGTCAACAGCGCTGCCCACCCC
>DAOLNV010000146.1 GCA_035416745.1 Candidatus Hydrogenedentota bacterium
TCCGTCGGCGGCAACTGCCGCCAGTAGGGCTCGCCGATGAGGATGATCCCTCCGGTGCGCAAGCTCCGCGCCAGAAGCTCTATCGTGCCGGCGACTCCCCCGCCGATCCAAGTAGCACCGACACAGGCTGCCACGCTGGCCTTCTCGTCAGAGACATAGCCGGCAGCATCACCATGGATGAACTTGACTTGGCCGGCGACGCCGAGTTCCGCAGCACGGAGTTTCGCTTGCTCGGTGAACAACTGGCTCATGTCGATGCCGGTGCCGATGATGCCGTGATCGCGTGCCCAGGTGCACAGCATCTCCCCCGAACCACTGCCGAGGTCGAGCACTCGGGCCCCCGGTTCCAGACGCAGCGCCGCGCCGAGAGTGGCAAGCTTTTCCGGTGTGATCGGGTCGTGGATGCGGTGAGCACTTTCAGCGATGTTGAATATCCGTGGGATGTCCATTGTGGAAAACCTCCTTACGGGTGTGAATTGATTGGGTCAGGGCCCATCGTGCGGTTAAGGGGAAGGGCTGCTTTATCAGATACTGCTTGGGAGATACATCCCTCCAACATGTCGATGTAAGCGCAGTCAATCAGAGCCGCCTCGTCAATACCCAGCGCATGCATCATCTCGCGGCATTTCTTGTGACCCGCAGCCTCGCTTTCCCCTGCCAGCATCACTTCGAGCTCGATAAACCGGCCCAGCGACTCAACGTCATCGATATGAATCCTTGTATTGGATGCCAGGAATAGCTCGCGCGTTTTGCGTATGACGCCGCGTATCCCCAAGCTCATTTGGAGCACGCGTTTCATTGCCGTCGGGTCGTCGATGTGGGCTGCGAAGTAGATGGACCGGGTCGGGCCGGACTCGTCGGCACGCTCATAGTAGATTAACTCGGCTGGCGCCGCGTTCGAGACACGCAACTTCAACCTGCCCCGTGGTACGCAGAAGAACGTGTCTTCCTGCTCAATCACCTTGGGGGCCTTGGTTGAGAGTGCCAACGCACGTTCCCGCGCCGACGCGACATCACCACACAAGCGTGCCTTAATCTCCACGTTCTCTGGCATCCATAGCTTCCCCCGATTCGCCCGAGAAGAGAATATTGCAATAGGTGTGATACGTCAAGCTCCCTTCCTCATTCCGCTCTCGGTCCCTGCCCCAGAGTCCATTCCCTGGCGGATGGCTCCGCTCTGTGTTGTTTTCAGGTTCCCCTAACCAGCTAAAGGAGACCCGCACCATGATCCTGAATCAACTCGGTATCTTTGGCTGGAAGGAAGCGGACGAGAACCTTATTCTGGCTTCTCTCCTCACCGGCGACCCACTGTTGCTCATTGGCAATCACGGGTGCGCCAAGACGCACGCGGCCAACAAGGTGGCCCAGGCGCTGGGACGCAGGTTCCTGCCTGAGTCGGAGCGCGGAGGGGGTGGTGAAGTTCTAGAACGGACGCGGCACGGCGGAGCAGTGGATCAAAGAAGACAAGAACGCCGCGAAATGGACTCAGCTTTCGTGCCACGATTTCGTAGACAACCAGGTGCGGCCGCAATTGTTTGCCTTGGCATACAACCTGGGCAACTTCCTTCGTAGACTGGCGCTAGCCCGGAGCGTAGAGCATTGGCCGCGGACCATGCTGAGAGAAAAGCCGGTCAAGACAGACGCCAAGGTCGTGGCGCACGCGCGATACGTCGCGTTTCAGATGGCCGAGGCGGCCATTCCCCGGCGACTGTTCGAAGCGAGTCTCCATCGGATTCGGCGGCGCGGGCCGCTGATGCCCGCGTGGGCATGACTGAGCCGGCAATGCCAGGAATACGCGCAGGACAAGATTGGAGGCACCGGTGTGTCGGCATTTGCACAAACAGCCGCGAAGTGCGCCCTCGCTGGCCCGTATTCAGCAGGAGAAGGCTTCCATGAGCGGCCGTGATGGCAGCATCCATAGCGAGAATGGTGTGGAAAGCGACCGTGAGCGGGAATATATAATGTGACTACCGTACCCGTGATAGTCGTGGACAAGGTCATATGGGAAATGTCGGTTGTTGTTAATGAAGGCGACCCCGTCGTCCTCGACAAGCATACAGACGGCGGCATGCTGTGGGCGCTGAACCTGGCAGTTTACGGTGATGACCGGCGGCGCGTCGTTCATAGCCATGGCATTCTCTGCGCGCCGGCCTTGGCCGGCGCTTCGGCGGATGGCATAATACGCACCGTTTCCGTAGCGGGCAACGTTGGCCCGCCGCGGCGCACCCCCAAAGGAACGACTCAATGACAGATGATTCGACGGGTGCCCTTGCCGCGCCTCGCGTGAAGGCCGTCCGTCCCTTGCGCGTTGTCACGCGGCTGTGCGCCCTGCTCGCGTGGACGGTAATCTGCTACCTCGCGGTCTGTGCCAGCCTCCCCGTGCGCGTGTTCTCGAGGCCGCTCGTGCGCAAGCTGCACCGATGGTTTGCGGTCCGTTGGGCCTGCGGAGTCGGGGCCATTACCGGGATGCGGGTCCAAGTGCACGGCCGTCCCCCGCAGAAGCCCTGCTTTCTCGTGTCCAATCACGTCGTCTGGACAGACGGATTCGCCATGATTCGGTTCTTCGACTGCACTTACGTCAGCATGGCCGAGATCCAGACCATGCCCATCGTGCGAACAATCATCCGCGGTCTCGAACCCATCTTCGTGTACCGCAAGCGCGAAGACACCCCCCGCGTGGTCGGCCTCATGGTGGAAACGCTCAAGAGCGGCGGCAGCATCTTCATGTGCCCGGAGGCCATCGTGTCGCCCGGCCGCGAGATCCGCCGGTTTCGAGGCGCGCTGCTCGAGGCCGCCGTCATTACCGGCATGCCGGTCTATTGCGCCACGATTACCTATCGCACGCCCGACGACTGCCCCCCTCCGTCGCAGTGTATCCTGTTCGGCCCGGATCCCTACTTCCGCACGCCGGACGGCGAGATCCCGGAATCCGAGCTGGCCGTCTGGGGGCCGGAGCGCTCCATAAAGCGCTACCTTATGCGGTTTCTGAGCGTCTCCTCGTATACCGTCGTGATCACGTTTGGCGAGCACCCCATCAACGGCACGGACAAGTTCGAGCTTGCCGACGCGCTGCGCGATGCGGTTCGCGCGCGGTTCACGCCGGTGAAGTGACCGTCCAGCGCTCACTCCGCCACCGCGATGGATGTTTCCCGATCCCCCACGCGGATGGCATGTCGGCCTGGGCTCTTGATGGTGATGGGGAAACTTACCTCTATATGTGCGTGCGTGGGCATGCGCGAACCCGTGTATGCCCTCACGAACCCAGACATGGAACGCGTATGGCAAGGAAATTCAGCCGATGCTCACAGCCTTGTGAGACGGGCTGTTTAAGACCGATTGTCGGTTTGATTTTCAATCGTGATTTGCCGGTTTCGTGCGCGAGGGTTCGTGCTACTGTCTTTGAACGCATGGCGTAAGCATAGTTTGCCTGCGAAACAGAAAGCACGAGGGGGAGTTGATCAAGCGGCTTGGCGGTAGTAGTAGCGGAGCATGCCGTCGAGGGGTTACGGCAGACAACTTTCTTATCGGTTCCCCCGACTTCTTTGCCCGGCACAACAAAAGTGTTGTCGAGCCCATGATGATTGCATTCCTCGTGATAGTATGCATTGAATTCAGTGAGTGCCTTGCGCAGGGACTTTTCACCGGAGAACAGCATCCGGTTCAGGCATTCGCATTTCATGCTGTGCATGAAGCGCTCCAGCTGTGGATTCAAATTTGGGCTCTTGGGTCGCAGGAGAACGTCTTTGGTATCTGGATCACGAGTTCGAATCCCGCCACCGCTGGGGAACGGTTACCTCACGCCGACCGTGGGAGCCATCGTTCACAACATAGGCTCAGTGCTCGTTGTGACAATTGCAGCTAGTTTGGCGTTCGCGAGAGAGTATTCATCGTGACTTTGCGCGAGTTGACCTCGGTGTGCCTTAATCTGTCCAGGTAAGTCAACCAGGAGTGTCCTTGCATGACCAACCCGGCAACAGGTACTAGAGAATCGAAGCGAATTGCATGTATCGATCAACTTCGCGGCTATGCGATTTTCGGCATGCTGCTGGTCAATGCCAGAGGGCTCTTCTTCGAACCCGTGAAATCCCACCTAGAAGGATCAAGCATACAGGGTTTCTTCGAGTCATGCCTTTATCAGATAAGTCACCACACGACTACGTTTACCTATGCCGACACGATCGCTCCCTTGTTTGTGTTTGTCGTCGGCATGGGCATGCGGTTGTCGTGGTTACGGAGATGCGAGCAGCTTGGTGTCTGGGAGACGCGGAAGTCCCTCGTCAAGCGATATTCCATGCTGGTGCTTATAGCCTTTGCCATCTACGCCGGATGGTATTGGGATGCCCTGATGGATATCGGCCTGGCGGGGCTGCTCGCCGTCATGCTGATTGACAAGAGGCCTCGCACACGCGTTGTCGCCGCCTTTGCCTTTGTTGCTGCGTTCCAATGCATCCACATGTTCACCTCCTATGGGACGTGGTCGGTTCACGGCAAATTCTCGCTGGAAGACCCAAAGTACGTGCCCTTACTTGTACGTCTTGTCCCCTTGAACGAGGCGCTGTTTGGGACAAGCCTAAACGGCGGCCCGCTGGGTCCGATGAGTTGGGTGCTGTTACTGCTGTTTGGCTCCCATGCTTACGATCTATTGGCGGAACGAAACAACAAGAAGTTCGTGCTCAGTTGCCTTGGCTGGGGAGCGGGACTGTGTATTCTCGCATGGGTATTTAGCATGGAATGGCTCGGTGTGAAGGCGGCCTGGCCGTTCTCGGCCCGGTACATGACTGTGCCTTTCCCGTTGTGGGCGGCGGGGCTTTGCTTTTTCCAGGTGCTGGCGTTCTACCTCATTTGCGATAGGCTCAATCTCGCAATTCCGACCTTCACATCTGTTGGCGCGAACCCGCTGATCATCTACATCGTCCAGAGCCTGTTCCTCGACGTCGCCGAGGACTTTGCTCCCGAACAATTGTCGTTAGTCGTCGCTCTTGTCGGCTTCGCAGTCTTCTGGGGCATCTTCGCCGGCGCGGCTTACTACATGCACCGGAAGAGAATCTACATTAAGATCTGACTGTAGTGTGAAGTCTATCCGGCCACAGCTAATGCAATTTCTTGTGAGCGAGTCGTAGAAATGCCATAGGATACGTGGAGGAAGACAGCACGAATTGCGTCAACACGTTTATGGCACTCTAATCCCAAGCCCAAGGCCATATAAGACCGCGGGTTCGAACCCCGCCAGCGCTACCAATTTTAGCTCTATACGGTATGCGGAGTTATGCATGCCATTTTCTTTTCTGTAGCCTTCCTCCTGTTTGGCGGACGCGCAACCGTACTGTGTGTCCACACTTCGCTCAGTCTGTGTATGTGGCGTTCTTTCTGCCCATGCAGACCGTTCGAAGTATCGCTTGCGCGCGCCGTTCTTGTTAGGTCCAGCGGGAATTGGAAAGGCTACGTTAGTGGGACACTTTTCAGGGCCCAATATTTTTACCGTACGCGGCCTACTGACGCTATGTGGCGCCGATTGCGCGACGAGTCTGTACGATTCGACCGCGAGTACGACGGGGCGCTCGCCCGACTTTGGCCATGTTCGCCCTCAACAGTCCCGACTGAAGAGTACCGTGGAAATGCTACGCCCATTTCATGCGGAAGGTAGCGATTTCCCACGGCCGGAACTCATAGTGCCATTGATGGTTTGAATCGGTTGGAAGGTACGCGGCTCCCTGGAATCCGTTGCCACCCAGGTCGGCAACAGCTACGTTCGCAAAACGCCCAGGCAATGTTACGACTGCCTGCTGCATCTCGTGAGAAGCGTTTAGCATTCTCACGGCCGTCGCGCCCCGGCCCGCGGGAAAGACGTGCGTGATGAGGACATTTGGGTTATCGGCGGCGATGCCCGCGACGCGGCCCGCGGTTGCCGTTGTCGGTATCCGGATCGGCCGTCGGTGAAACATTTCAGCCAACCGCATGGAGTCCGCGGTCGAGAATGAGCAGGCGGCATGGAACCGCATGTCCCAATTGGCCGTGCCCGTAAAACTGAAATCAAACACCGTGCATTCGATGATGGTAGCGCCCGGGTCCTCGACGTGACGGAACAGCGTGTTTTGCGACGGGCACCATAGAATATGCCGCTCCGGCCACTCGATACGAATGTAGCGGGCACAATAGAAGGTGTCTCTTCGACGCTCTTCCTCGGAGAAAGGTGAGTCGGCGAAAATCTTCGGTCCCGTTGCGGCTACCCTGATCCGAAATCGCCATGTGCCCGAAGGCCTCGTGCCCGTATTGAAACGGATCGTACTCGTCAGGCGATGATTGAATTGAACGAAGGGTGTCGCCGTTTCGCCCGCGAAGACCAGTCCCTGCACAGACAGTGCCGGTTCTTCCACTTCGCGGATCCGCATCAAATCTTCGCGCCAAACTGCGACGTCCATATCATCAGACGTTCTCCGCAACGTCAGCGCAACAGGGGCCTCCTCGATTCGCGTATAGGCCGCCTCTACGTTGATGTTTGGGTGCATGGAATCGAAATAAGATGGGATTTGGCGCCATTCACCGACCAGCGGCTCAAACTCCACCCCTGCAAACCCATCCTGTGCCGTCTCCCACACATGACCTTCCCGTTTTGGCGTCAGCCTTGGCGAACTCGTTCGGGGCTGTTCGGATTTGTCCGACACAGGCCTCAGGCATAGGTCTCGCGTCTCGAAAGGCGCCATTTTCACGATGGCGGGACCAACAAGAACGTTGCCGTTATCGGAGCGGAAAACCGCAGCCAGAGACTCCTCTGATGTGTCATGTGCCAACTGGAAGCCGTGGCTGGGCCAAACGGTCTTGTCCAACTCAAGCAGGATGGGCGAAGTCGCTTGCCACGGGCATGGGTTGAAAATCCGGAAGGATTCTTCGGTTGGTGATAGCGGCGTGTCTATATGTCCTTCCTCCCGAAGGTTCTGCAATACCGCCGCCAGTTGTTTCACAGCCAGTTCGCTCTGAAACGACCTCAGTCCGTCAATGTAGGCGGGTACGGACCCCGCCAGATAGGGATCGTGATTCTGGGACACCAGCACGCGCGACCAGAGTTCCCGCAACCGGTTCCCGAGCTGTCTGACAATATGCCGCGCGCTGGCTCCGGCACATAGTGTCTCTGCGGCCAGCAACAGACTCTCGCAGCGGTTGGCTCCCCGCGTGGTCTTCTCGTTTTCGTACCCCCAGCCACCTTGGAAGAAATTGTTGTTGTAGTTCGATCGGTCCAGGGGAATGCGGACTCGCCGTGCTTTACATCGCTTGAGTGCCCATTCGACGTATTCCGTAAGCAGCATCTGACGGAATCCTTTGGCCTCGAGCGCGTATATGGCCTCAGCGTACGGCGCGATGGACGCACCCCAATCCAAGCCGGGGGGCCACAATTCTATCCATTGAAACACCAGTGGCGCGCCGCGTCCGGCCAATTGCGCCAAGACTTCGTCATAAGACTTCCATTGGCGCGCGCAGGACAGGAGGCCCGGATGATTCGGGATAGTTGGGATCGACGTGCCGTCCGGCGCCTCCCACAAGATAATGTCGTCAGGCAGCACGTCGGGGGTGCCCGAATTCTGAAACTGAATGCTCGCGTACTTGAAGCCTGCCAGCTTCAAGAGTTGAGGCAGTTGAGGGAAGAAGTTCTGTTCCTCCACGATGAATGTGTCAACGCTCCTCCCCAAGTGACGCTGATACGTGGCTTGGCCAAAAGTTAATTGCCGGAGGGCAGACTCATAGCCAAATACCTGCGATTCAGCCTGACCGAAGGTCCCCCCAGGCAACTCCATCACCCTACGGTCAATCAAGTTGCGGATTATACCGAGGTATTCAGCGTCCTCGGTTGCCAAGGCTTCAAGGAAATATGCATCGAATTCATGGCACACCCGGTTTTGCGGACTCAACTCCAGCCAGCGACGACCTTGTTCCAGTCCGAATACGGTGGAGAAATTCCTCCGGTACCAACGCCCCCGGATTTCCCCCTCAGGAAAGGTTTCCCCTATCCCATACTGCGTCCAATGATTGCAGATGACAACGGCGCCTGAGACGTCTCCCTGATTTGACACAGCGTACTCCTCTTCCGCGCGCGCCGGTGCAGCGACACCCCAAATTGCCGCCCCGGCAGCAGACACTCCGCTTTGGATAAAGAGACGACGAGATATTCCCATGG
>DAOLNV010000147.1 GCA_035416745.1 Candidatus Hydrogenedentota bacterium
TCAGCGAGGTGGTGCAGGACGCGCTGGGGGCCACGGGCTTGGAGCAAGCGCCCCGGCTCCGCAAGCCGCGCTTGCTCTCGGACAACGGCTCGGGACTGGTGGGAAAGGCCTTTCGGGACTATGTGGAGGGCGTGGGCATCACCCCCATCCTGGCCAGCCCGTACCACCCCCAGACCAACGGCAAAATTGAGCGCTATCATCGGTCGCTCAAAGAGCGTGTTCTCCTGACCGTCCACACCATGCCGTGGGACCTGACCGAGGAGATCGCGGCGTTTGTGGCATACTACAATTCCGAGCGCTACCACGAAGCCCTGGGCAACGTGACGCCCGATGACGTATACTTCGGAAGAAGGGAGGCGATACTGGAAGCACGGGACAAACTCAAGGCCGAAACACGGGCTCGAAGGCGAGCCATCAACCTGGGCAAAGAAGCCGAATCTCTACCCTAATTCCGGGGCCTATGTGTCCCAAATGTTCTGAAGACGTACAATGTTCGACTCAGTGACTGTATTGGCAGTTTCTCTTTGCCCGCTGCTTTTTGTCATCTCAGCTGACAATGCAACCGCTCCGCTTGCCCAGGATATTCGACCGTTTCGTTACCAACCCGACGGCGCCGATATCGTGATTGTCAACGGGAAGAATCGTTTCAACCGGCCGCTCTACGGGAGCAACTCCATTTTCTTCACGTATGCGGGAGATCTGCCGGAGATCCTGCTTTCATTGCCGGGCAAGGGGGGAACGCTGCGCTTGGGGATCGCTTCCGCCGGCGCCTCGAAATGGCTGACGGAGGCAGAAACGGTGGTGGCGCGCTATCGGGGTGGCGCGATGCGGTACGAGATCCGTGATGCACTCTTGGCATCCGGGTCGCTCGTAATCGACGTGGTGCCGATGGGTGAGGGGGATGGAGCGCTTGTGCAGGTAGCGGCATCTGGGGATGCGGTGGCGGCGGATCTGGTGTGGGCGTTTGGCGGAGCGTCGGAATTCATGAAGGGGGCGTGGAACTTCGACACGGCGCGCTATGTTCCGGAATCGGCGGTGTTGTTCCAGCCGGAGGATTGTGCGCAGAACGTCTTCACGATTTCGGAGGGAGGATTTGAGCTGCGGGCACCCTGCCACGGCACACGGCCCGTGGCCGGCACAACGCCACCGGGGGCAACGCTGAAGATCGCGGATGCTACGGCGATTGCTGCACCGAACACGCTGTGGGAGTCGATAGCAGGGCAATGTCCGATCCTCGTGGGGCGCCGCGCGCTGGCGCCGGGCGAGACGGTGTTGTTGGGGTTGGAACGGCTTGCGGAAAACGGAGTTCGGCTCGGGGCGGAACAGTTGCCGGCGGCACTTGCGGCCGCGGAGGCACACCGCACAAGTATTGCCGAACGTGTGCGGGTTGTCACTCCCGATCCATACATTAACGCGGCGGTCCCGGCAATGTGCGCGGCGGCCGACGGACTTTGGGACCCGCCCACTTACGCACATGGCGGTGCTGCTTGGCACATGCCATATCTCGGGTGGCGCGGGGCGTACATCGCCAGCGAGTTCGGTTGGTATGATCGCGCGAAGCTCCACTTCCGGACGTTTGCCGCGCTCCAGGTGCAGGAGCCGGCTACCGGTGAGCCGCGCATGGAGCCGAAATACAACTTGGCGCGCCAGGCACTGGATTCAGTTTTCAACACCCGGGGATGCATTCCGCACCTTGCCGTGAAGGATCAGGTGGGCCAATACGACATGCAGCAGGTGTACATCGACCAGCTTCTCTGGCATATCCAGTGGACGGGCGACCTGGAGTTCGCGCGGGAGATGTGGCCTGTATTGACGAAACACCTTGCCTGGGAAAAGCGATGTTTCGATCCGGACGATGACGGCTTGTACGAGAATTACGCCAACACTTTGATCAGCGACGCCCACCATTACAGTGGAAGTCCATGCACGCAGGCGTCGGCCTACGACTACCGAGCGCTGCGGCTCGCAGCCAGGTTGGCCACACTGCTGGGCGAGGACGGCGAACCGTTCCGACGAGAGGCCGACAAGACCCTGGCCGCGATGAACCAGGTCCTCTGGATGCCTGAGCTCGGTTGGTACGCCGAGTACCGCGACCTGCTCGGGCTGAAGCGTCTACATCCAAGCGCCGAGTTGCCGTCAATCTATCATCCCGTCGATTCCGACCTACCCGATATGTTCCAAGCCTGCCAGATGCTCCGGTATGCGGACACGGAGATCGGGCACGTGCCCGTCGAGGGGAAGTCGGCCGTTCTGTGGACCTCAAACTGGGTGCCCTACATCTGGAGTGTGCGCAATGTGTTTCCGAGCGAGGTGGCGCATACGGCCTTGGCGGCGTGGCAGGCCGGCCAGAGTGGCATGGCGTGGAACCTCTATCGCGGCGCCATTCTCGATGCAATGTACGCGGGCCGGGTGCCGGGCAACTGCGCCGGCACTTCGGAGCATGATGGGCGCTGGGGCGGCGCTTGCACGGATTTCTGTTGCTCGGTGGGGATGTTCGGGCGCGGGTTGGTGGAGGGCCTGTTCGGGATTGTGCCGAATCTGCTCGAGGGGGAGTTGCTGATTCGCCCGGGGCTGCCGCGGGACTGGGACTCCGCGTCAATTGATACGCCGTACGTCGGATACACATATTCGCGGACAGGCGACACGGAACGATTTGAAGTGAGGTCGAAGCTGGGCTCGCCGGCTCGGCTCCGCTTGCGCGTAGCGGCGCGCACCGTGCAGGTGGCTGATGTGAGGGTGAACGGCCAGAAAGCCGAATGGGAGTGTGCGCCGGCCGTTGGTGAGCCCGCGATCGAGATTCTTGCTGAGGAAGCGGAAGGCGCCATCATCGAGATCCGATGGGAGGGCGAGGCGCCAGCGCGCACGGACGCGCCGGGAGTGGTTGGCTTCGGCGAGCCGTTTGTTGCGCAATTTGGGACGGCCACAGTGCGCGAGATTAACGATCCCCAGAAGGCTCTAAAAGACGTGGTGTTTGAGTCTGGGCAGGTGCGTACCGTGGCGGCGGGCAGACTCGGTCATCGCACAGCATTCGCTCGGCTCGAGCAAGGCGCCCTCGAGTGGTGGGCGCCCATGGCGTTCGAGATCCGCCCGGCGCTGGAGATCGTGCACAGCGCGGTCAACTGGCAGAGCGGAGAAGTGGAACTCGTGGTTCTCAACAATATGGACCAGGCGATTGCCGGTCCCGCGATCGCCGAATGCGGAGATACGAGGGAGACCGTCGTCCTGCAAGTGTCGCCACGAGCGCAGTCCGAGCCGGTTCGGTTGCCTGCCAAGGGCCTCGTACCGGGGACGAACACGATCTCAGTCGACCTCGGACAGGGACGAATCGTGCGGGACGCCCTGGTCGATTGGCGGCCGCCGATGCCCGACCAAAAACTGGCTTTCGAGTGTGTTGACCTGAATGGCTTCTTCAACGACCGCGTTTCGGAGATCTTCAGGCACGAATATCGCTCGCCACGGTCGCCTTACTGTTCGCTACAGATTCCATTGTGCGGGTATGGCGATTGGTGTTACGGAGACAAGGATCTTGCGCCGAAGATCGATGACGCCGCGTTGCGCACGGCGGCGGGCGCTGAAGGCCGCTTTGTCAGTCCGCAGGGAATCCCCTTGAACACGCCCGGTCCTGGCGATAATCCTAACATCATCTTCACGTCGCAGTGGGACAATTTCCCCAAGGAGATGGTGATTCCTCTGGCTGGCCGGGCACAACACGCATGGTTCCTGGTCGCCGGCTCAACACATCCGATGCAGTCGCAATTGGACAACGGGGAGATCCTCATCGCCTACGCCGGCGGAGAAACGGAACGGCTTCCGCTACACAATCCGACAACATGGTGGCCAATCGAGGCCGATTATGACCTCCGGAATGACGGATTCTGTGTCAGCGCGCCGCATCCGCCGCGAATCGATCTGGGCGCGGGCCGGGCCACGCTTCTGGATCTGCCGCTGAACCCGGAACGCGAGTTACAGTCAATGACCGTGCGTTGCCTTGCCAACGACGTTGTCGTCGGCCTGGTGTCGGCCACGCTGTTGCGCCCGGAGTGACTGCGATTCCGCGAGCCGCCCGTTGGTGTATTTGGTACAGGAGACTTCAAATGCGTCTTAGACTTCCGCAGGCGTTGATTGCCGTGTTGCTGTTATTCGCCCTGCTCCCTGCCGTCGGCCGGGCGCAGTCGCGCGAAAGCCTGAGTCTCGACGGCATATGGGACTTCGCCACCGACCTCGACAGTCAGGGAGAAATTGAGAAGTGGTATGCGCCGGATACGGCGTTGCCGAAGATGCCCTTGCCAGGCTACGCCGCGGAGGCCAACGGGAAGATCCTGGTGCCTGGCATCTGGGACAATCAGGGATACGGGACAGCCACCGACAAGGTGCAGCACAACTTCGTGGGGAAAGGGTGGTACAAGCGGCAGGTCGAGATCCCTGCGACATGGGCGGGGCGGCGTGTCTTCCTGATTGTGACGGGCGTCAACCGCTATTCGAAAACATGGGTTAACGGGCGTTTCGTCGGCGAGCACATCGGGTGCGTGTCGAGCAAGGAATGGGACATTACGCCGTTCGTGGTGCCAAGCGCGCCAGCGACGATCACGATTCAAGTCGATTCCAAGCAACGGTGGGAAGTGGACAGCCTATACGGCACGGCTTCGTTAGCGGATTATATGGATGTGCCCTGGGGCGGAATCTGGGGCCACGTCCTGCTGGAAGCGCGGTCCGAGGCTTGGTTAAGCGACCTGTTCGTACAGCCGAGCCCGTCCGACTCGAGTTGTTCCGCCAGCGCCACGTTGAATGGCAATGTCGATGTGCCTGACGGGACAAAACTGCAGGTCTTCGACGCGAGCGGCAAGAGTGCAGCTGAAACAACGATTAGGTTCGAGATGAAGCCCGTGTCCGGGCAGCCAATAGCCGTCACGGCGTCCCTGCCGGGCGCGGCGCTCTGGACTCCCGACAGCCCAGCTCTGTACACAGCGCGGCTAAGCCTTCTCAAGGGGAATGACGCCGTCGACGCAGTCGAGGTCCGTTTTGGGATGCGCCAGTTCACGATTGACGGTTTCCACATCCTGCTGAACGGCAAGCGCCTCATGTTACGAGGCTATGGCGATGATCACATCTATCCCGAACAGATGGCGATGCCAAGCGACAAGGAACTTTACCTCGCGCGGCTGCGCGTGGCCAAGGCGTATGGCTTCAACTTCGTGCGCAACCACAGCGCCATCATGCCGCCCGAGTACTACGAAGCCTGCGACGAGGTGGGCATGATTGCCACCGCGGAGTTTCCCATCTGTTATCACACTTACCTTCCCGGAACCGGCTATGTGTGGCAAGCCCACGCCCTGCCGGGTACCGACCCCAATGTGGCCATCGACACGTACAGGCGCGAGTGGACGGCGTCGATTAAGCGGCACCGAAACCATCCTTCGATCTTCGCTTGGGTCAGGGGCAATGAACTGTACGAACCTAATCCGTTGCGGGAAGAATTCCAGGCTATCGCGCGTCAGTATGATCCGTCGCGACTGTATGTCGATTCGGATTCCGTGTCGCTTCAGGTGTTGGATCCCGCAAATGATCGGGATACGCTTGACTTCTACACGGTCCCCTTCAATGAAGCGACCAATCCGCTCGATAACCCGGCCAAGTTCCAGATGGGCCCACCCAAGAAACCGGTGATCTCGCACGAGTCGGGCAACTACATCACCTTTTCGCGTCCCGGCCTGCTCGACGAGTTCAAACACAACTTCAAACCCTTCTGGCTCACCGCCGGCAAGGCCAAGCTCGCGGAACGGGGTCTTGTTGACGAGGCCGGCCAGTGGGCCGACAAATCCGAGCGGCTGTACGCGCTCTGCCACAAGTTCAACACCGAAGCGATGCGGCGAAATCCCTGTATTTGCGGTTATCAATGGTGGCTTCTCCAGGACTATTGGACGACGTCGAACGGAATCCTGGACCATTATTTTCGGCCCAAGTCGATCACGCAGGAAGACGTCCTCAAGTTCAATAACGACGTTGTGCTCCTTCAGGACGGGCTCGAACGGACCTATGGCGCCGGGAGCCGCCTGACCGTGACATTGCTCATATCGAACTACTCGGTCGACGCTATTCAGGGCGAACTCGCATGGGAAATCAGCGCGGGAGGGCACCCGGTGTCGAAAGACCAGGTGGCGTCCGGCCAGATCCCGCAAGGTGAAGTCGTCGAATTGACGCGCCTCGACATGGAATTGCCGCAAACCGATTCGCCCGCTAGGTTGACCATCGCGGTGGCATTCACGGCGAACGAGAGGCGTTTCGTTAACGACTGGTCCGTGTGGCTGTACCCGGCCGCGATTAATCCTTCATTGCCGGCCGTACCCATCTGTGCCGATGAGACACAGCTCGAGATGCTTAGTGACTGGGGCCTGAAGCCAATCCCGGCAGACGCCGCTTTCAGCGAGCATGCCGTATACGTAGTCAGTCGTCTGGATGATCGCCGCCTGCTCGAAGCGTTGGATCGAGGCGCGTGTGTCATGCTCCTCGGCGAAATGGAGCCCCCCTTGAAATCCTGTCCCATGACGTTCAGACCGAGCTGGTGGCGGGGCACGGTCAGCAATCAGATCAACCATAGCGGCACGTTCGTATATGACCATCCTGTCACCCGGGCAATGGCGCCGGATGGTTGGTGCGACGACGGATGGTTTTACCTGATCGAGGGCGGCCGCAAGTACTCTCTAGAGACCGCTCCAACGTACCCCCACATGATTATCCGCGCTCTGCCGACCTTGGAGAAAGTCGAGGAGCAATCGCTCCTCTTCGAGGTGGCAGTGGGCGAGGGATGCCTGATAGTCAGCGGTCTTAACCACCAAGGAGCACAAGGCCGGCCCGAGAACCAATGGATCCTCACTCGCTTGCTTGAATACGCCGCTGAATTCCCCGAGCCCGACACCCGTTGGCCGGCCTCGTTTCTGGAGGGGAAACAAGGGACAGGTGACAGGTAGACTCAATGAGGTGAACCAGGCCGGACGCCAGTCGCAGAAGAGGTGAAGAGACTGACTAAGACCATGTCGTCTATGAACCCGACTTGGCAGGCGTTTCCGAAGAACGACGCAAAGGGCATTGTTTCAATCGACTTCCTGGTGGTCCCGACGGTCCGATTCAAGATCCTCTGCGTTCTCCTCATCCTGTCCCTTGAACGCCGCCACATTCTCCACTTCACGTTGACGGAACACCCGACGGCACCGGGGACGGCGCAACAGGTCGCGGAGGCCTTTCCCTGGGACACCGCACCCTAGTAACTGCTCCGCGACCACGACAAGATCTATGGCGACTAGTTTCGACGGCGGGTGAAGAACATGGGCATCGAGGACGTACTCACCGCGCCTCACTGCCCTTGGCAGAGTCCCTACTCGGAGCGGCTGAACGGGAGTATCCGCCGTGAATGCCTCGACCATGTCATCGTCTTCAACGAGAATCATCTGAGGCGGGTTCTTGCCGAGTACGTCGAGTACTACAACGAATCCCGCACCCACCTGTCACTAAGAATGGACAGCCCCGAACCCCGGCCCGTCTAGGCGCCCGAACAGGGCAACGTTGTGGCCATGCCCCGGGTCGGCGGCCTCCACCATCGTTACGAACGCCGCACTGTGTGGAACACAAACAGAATTACTCTCCGCCATTTTGCGTTGCCCTGACATGTGGCAAAACAAACGGCCGTATCGAGTCTCGCCGCAGCGTACTCAGACAAAGCCACCGGGTGTCGTCTTCAGGATCGCGATTGCGGTTCCAGCACTTCCCGCGCAGAAAGCGACGGTCATAAAATGTGCTGATTCACGACGGATGGGTATTCGGGAACGACACTCCTTTGTTCGCACCCGGCAAAATTTTCACTGTACAGTTTACTGTACAAATCGCCGTCTTGGCACGAAAAAAAGGACCTACGGATTTCCGTAAGTCCTTTGATTCCAATTGGTAGCGGGGGTGGGATTCGAACCCACGACCTTTGGGTTATGAGC
>DAOLNV010000148.1 GCA_035416745.1 Candidatus Hydrogenedentota bacterium
AAAAGGCCGTCGAAGAAGGGGATCTCGAGTTTGTCCCGCCCCATCCCTACCCCGGCCGCGACTGGCGCTACGACCCTGCAACCGGGAACGTCGAATAACAGCCGCGACTTCAGACCACGGCGGTTTCCATCTGCGGGTCCCACGTGACGGTCTTGCCGTTCCGGTCAGATAAGACGGCCATGTGGCAGGCCGCGGCAGCGTTGAATCCGTCGTCCACGGTAGTGCGGGTTCTGCCCCCGGAACGCACGGCTGCAAGAAAATCCTCGATGTGCGCTTTCGTATTGGGTCCGTTGGACTTCAGGTTCTCCTCGATATCCTCGCGGTAAATGGTCAGTTCCTGCATGTTGCGGATATGGAGGGCGCCTTTCGTGCAAATATACCGTTCTTCCATGCCGAACCGGTCGTTTGTCAGGGTAGCCGTATACGTCATCTGAAGCCCGTTGGCGTATTCCACGATCGTGTTCACCGTGTCTGGACAGGTACGGCCGTCCGCAAACTTGGCCAGAGAGCCTGCCGACATCACGCGCACGGGCATGCCGGGGTTGGCCAGAAAATGGCAGGCATCCAGATGGTCTGCCAGCATTCCCCCGTTCAATCCCCCGCTGTACTCCTCGAAATAGGGCCAATGGAAATAGCGCAGGGGGTCGAACGGGCATTCCTTGGTGTCTTCGAGGAACAAAGACCAATGCACGCTCTCTTCGCTGGCTTCCTTGGGCAAGCTCGCAGGGTCAAGGGCTTGTCCTGCTTCGTAGTGGTTGACCTGCACCATCGCGAGGGAGCCGACATCCCCCGACGCGAGAATCTCGCGCGCACGGAGGTACAGATCCGTGCTGCGGCACAGCATGCCGACCTGGGCGACGGCTTTGTCCGCGCGGGCCTCGTCGCGAATGGCCTTTGCGGCTTCCGAGGTCAGCGCCATGGGCCGCTCAATGTATACGGCGGAGCCCGCTTCGAGGGCCGCGAGAGCTGCCGGCGCCAGAACGTGTGGCGGCGTAGCAATAAACACTGCCTGAAGCTCTTCTTTCCTCAACAGCCGCTCAAAATCGATATAATCGGCGGCTTTGCCGTTTTTCTGTTTGCACCAGGCCAGGGCACGGTTGCGCCACACGTCGTATGTGTCGGCCACGGCCGCCACAGTCACGGAATCCAGCTCCAGAAGGGTCTGCAGGAGCGCCCCGCCGCGCTTGCCCACCCCGATCACGGCACAACGCAGGGGTTCTTCCGGGGCAGCCTTGCCCTGCGCCCCGTCGGCACGCGAAACGAGGGTAGCCAATCCCCCGACCGCAGCCGAACGGACTAGGAACGCGCGCCTGGAATGCGCGCCTGCACTCATGCGTCACGCCTCATGCTCATCTCCCTAACTACTGGCCGCAGAGAGCCTTAGGCAAATGGCCGCTGTAATGCTCACGTATACGCCTGAAACTTTGTACCGCGTCTGGGGCTGCGGAAGGGTTCACTTAACCGCCTCACCCTCCTCTTCGGCACCCAGGTCAATATCCACTTCGATGTCATGCGAATACGTCTGTTCGCCCTCGAGCGGACATTGCACCAGCCAATAGCCTTCGGGAGACATAATCCCCGTCGGGCAGTTCACGGCTCCCTCGGGGGCAGCCGCGTTCGCGGTGGCGATATAGACTTTGCTTTCGAGAGCGCGCAATTGCAGGTTGGACTCGTGATAGGTGCGGTGGATAGCGCTCGTTCCCGAATTCGCCGAATGGAATATCACCTGGGCGCCTTTCTGGCCCAATTGATAGGTCAGCCGCGGGTCGGGGTACGGGCCGGCCCCGGGCGTTACCCAGAGATCGTTGCAGATCGTGCACCCGAAGGTCAGCCCGCGATAGTGAAAAATGCGCAGCTTCTCGCCGGGTTTACAGAACTCCCGGTCCAATTTCGTAGGTACCAGCTTCTCGTGGGTACCCAGCAGTTCGCCCTCGCCGGTGTAAATGCGCGTCTGGATGTGCACGTCGTTGTCGCGTTTCCGGCCCGTGCCAACGAGCGCCGTGATGTACTTCTGCCGGCAGGCCTTCGCGATCTGCTCCCAAGCCGCACGGGCCGCCTTGTCGCTGAAATCGCCGTGATACCCCGTCAGGCTCATTTCGGGAAACAAAATGAAATCGCCATCGGCATTCATGATGTAATCAAGGATTCTGGGAAGGTTCTCCTCAAGTTTCAAGGACACCCGCATCTGCACGCCGACAATTCGAATAGTAGCCATAGGTGAAATGTCTCCTTCTGCTTGCCCAACTGCTACCATACCACATAATCCGGCAGAACCGCTAGAATCGCGGCCGGCCTCTCATCGGGAAATACCATCGCACAAAGGCTTTACGCCTGAAAACGCCGTGGAGACGATGGCGCTGTCCGGAGACTGTAAAACCGCGTGCTTCAACGCGGACCCAGCCCGGTCTTCGCGGCCTCCTCGTAAACGCTGTCGATCTGCAGGCCGTCCACGCCGTACTCGAGCATGCGCGTGACGTCCCTGACGCCCGCCGCAACGGGATCGCCCACTGCGTCGCCGTAATGGAACACGTTGATGCTTACAATCACCGGCAGGCCCATCTCTTGGAACGCCTTCACGGAATCCGCCTGGAAATCGGCTGCATGCCCGAAGACGAAGTAGTCCTGGGAACGCTTGTCGATGACGTGGCGGCGAGCTTCTTCCGGACTGCCGCCCCACGATAACCGCGCCCTGCCCTGGAACCTCCCGGCGCCGCGCTTGCGGCCGATGAACAGGGCGCCATCGACCAGCCCATGGCGCGTCATCGATGCGTCGACCCGTCGTATGAATGCATCAAACAGCGCTTGCGGACAATGCTTTATGTCGGGCATCAAATCGATGCGCCCTTCGCACCGCGCGCAGAACGTTTCGAACGAGGGCAAGCGCTCCTCCGGGGCCAGTTCGCGCAGTTGCGCGAGCGTCAACGAGCTGACGTTGTCGTTGATGCCGCAGGTGCGCTGGAGGTTGCCGTCGTGCAGGCAGACGGGGTAGCCGTCCTTGGTCGAGCACACGTCCACCTCGATATGGGTATACCCCCGGCTGATGGTCTCTTCGAGCGAGGCCAGGCTGTTTTCCTGGAACTCCTCGGTCACCACCCCCCGGTGAGCTGCCAGCACGAATTCGGGCAACTCCGGCCGCTCGGGGATCGTCGCGCACCCCGCTATCAAAATCAGAAAAGCGCAAATGAATGAACCCATCGGACAGACCTTCTGCTCCGTTCGCTCTGTGCGGCGGTCATTAGCCCAATAAGCCTTGAATGTGGGTGCATCCATCTCGGCTAATGCGTCCAAATCACTCGCCCCGGCAGCATGCCCAGAAAAAAAAGACCCCAAAAGCCCGATTCGGCGGACACCATCCTCGCTTTCGAGCCTGTCTTTTGACTCCCGCAGATAGGCGAGAGTTTCGTCTCTTCGAAGTTGCGGCACCGTCAGCCTCTTGGCTCAAGACCGTTTTCCTCCATTCATCTGCGCAGCATTCTACAACATACGTGCGGTGGCGGTAACCCCTTGGGGATGCGAGTGGCGGCGGGGTGTTGTCGGGCGCGTCCGGCGGGCCCGGGTCCGGCCTGTTCTGTCCGCGCGTCTGTTGACAGCCGTCCCCGAAGTGTGTTCGAATCGGGGCGGTCATACAAGCACGAGGGAGATGCCGATGGACAAGTACGACGCAATCAGGTACATGCTCGATAAGTGCATCATCGCGGTGGTGCGGGCCGATACGGGCGGCGAGGATTTGGTAAAGGTCGTCGAGGCGGTCGCCGCGGGGGGCGTCCATTGCATCGAGGTCACCATGACCACCCCGGGCGCGCTCGAATGCCTCAAGGTGGCCTCCGAGAAGTTGCAAAAGACCGATGCGCTTCTGGGCGTGGGCACCGTGCTGGACCCGGAGACCTGCCGCATGGCGATCCTTGCCGGTGCGCAATACGTGGTGACGCCCACGCTGTCCATTCCGTCCATCGAGATGGCGCGGCGCTACGGGAAACCCGTGATCTGCGGCGCATACACGCCCACGGAAATCCTGACGGCATGGGAAAGCGGGTCAGATCTGGTCAAGGTTTTCCCTGCGAATATTGGAGGACCCGGCTATATCAAGGCCCTCAAGGGTCCGTTGCCGCAGATTCCGCTTGTTCCGACCGGCGGCGTCGAGCTCGAGAACGTGGGCGAGTTTCTGAGCTCGGGCGCGGCAGCTCTGGCTGTCGGCGGCAACCTTGTTAGCAAGAAGCTATTGGCTGCCAAGGATTTCGACGGGATCACCGTTAACGCCGAGGCGTTTGCACAGGCCGTGAAGGCGGCTCGAGGCTGAGCGTCTCGAATCGGGAGAAGACGCATGCCGTTTCGAATGGCCGCTGTTTGTTTGAGTGCAGCCGTTGCGGCCTCGTGCGCAACGGGAACCCAGGAAGACGCATCCCCGGTGAAGACCATCTACGTACAAAGCACGAGCGACGGAGCCCAACAGCCCTGCCTGTTCATTGAAGCTCGAGGGAGCGAACCCCGCCCCCTCCTGGTCTTTCTCCACACGTGGAGCAACGGCTACGACCTCGATACCCTGGAGTGGCGCGACGAGGCCGCCCAGCATAACTGGCACTTCCTCCAACCCCATTTCCGCGGTCCCAACAATAAGCCCGAAGCCTGCGCGTCGGAACTTGCCCGTCAGGACATCCTCGATGCGGTCGACTATGCCCTCGCACACTATTCCATCGACAAACACCGGGTATACCTTGCCGGGGCTTCCGGCGGCGGCCATATGACGCTCGTAATGGCAGCCCATGCCCCCGAGCGGTGGGCGGCCGCGTCGGCGTGGTGCGCGATTTCGGAACTCGCCGCGTGGCACAAGGAGTCGTCCGAGGCCGGGAACAAGTACGCCCAGGACATCGAGTTGTGCGCAGGCGGCAAACCGGGAACCTCGGAGGAAGTGGATAACCAGCTTCGCTACCGCTCGCCTCTTTACCATCTCGAGAAGGCAAAGGACCTCCCCCTCGAGATCGCCACGGGCATTCACGATGGCCATACCGGGTCTGTCCCGGTCCACCATTCGCTCGATGCGTTCAATGTGCTGGCCCGAGTCCACCATACCCAGCCCGTGTCGGCCGGGGAAATCGCCGCGCTGTCCCGCGAAGAGCCGTTGCAGACGGCGGAAGAACAGGACGAAACATTTGGACGTACCATCTACCTGCGCCGGTACGCCGGACCATGCCGGGTGACCATCTTCGAGGGCGGCCACGAAGGGCTGCCCAAAGCGTCTCTGGCATTTCTGGCGCGCTACGCCCGCGAATAGGCGCGCCAGACACCGTCCTGCAGGTTTTGCCTGAACCGCGGCAACCTTTTCCCTCTCCATGACTTAGGAGCGGTCCGCCGCGGAGTTGTAAACTGTTTTGTCCTAAAGCCTTTCGCAATGCCGCCGATAATTGGAACAGGATTTGCGGCACTACTTGCGGCGTGTTGTCGATGGCAGACGATGGCGGCCAGCGCCGGGCCTCATGAAGGAGATGGGAGTGGGAACATTATTCAGCGCCTTGGATGTCGCACGGTCGGGTTTGACGGCGGCACAGGTGCAGCTCGACACCACCGCTCACAACATCGCGAACGTGAACACCGAAGGATACTCGCGCCAGCGTGCCGAACTCCTGACCCGCGTTCCGATCACGACGCCTTACGGCCAAATCGGGCGCGGCGTCCAGGTTGACAACATCGTCCGCATCCGGGATACGTTCCTTGACATGGCCTACCGCGAGCAGGCGTCTGGATTAGGAACCGCCGAGCTCACGTCGGAATACTACGCCCTCATCGACGACATTTTCCTGGAACCGGGGGAGAACGGGTTCGGCACCCGCCTCGGACAATTCTTTGATGCCCTCAGCGACTTCGCCAACAACGTGGAATCGTCCTCGGTGCGCGAAGCCCTCGTCTCGGAGACGCAGCAGCTCGCTCTTAGCTTCAACAACGTAGCTGAGCGCTTCAATATCCTGCGCACGAACGCCAACGAAGAAGTGCGCAGCATCGTCCCCCAAATCAATTCCCTTGCCGAGCGCCTGGCCGAGATCAACCAGCAGATCGTCCGGTCCGAGGCCAATCTCACCAACGCTAACGACCTGCGCGACGAACGCGACCGGCTCCTGGACGAACTGTCGGGTCTCGTAAACATCACGACGGTCGAGCAAGACAAGATGGTCAGCGTCTTTATCGGTAGCGACGCTCTTGTGGAAGGCAACCTGTGGAACGAGCTCGAGGCGGTGCGGAACCCGGCCCTTGATCCCGAACGCCCGGACCTGCTCGAGGTGCGTTTCGCCGACAGCAGCCATGCCGTCGACGTCAGCGACGGCCAACTGTTCGCAGCCCTCAATATGCGCGATGTGATCCTGCCGGCGTTCGACGACCGTCTCGACACCCTCGCCAACTCCCTCATCGGCGCAATCAACCGCATACATTCCCAAGGCAACGGGATTGACAATCTCTCCGGCGTTATTTCGAGCAGCAACGACGTGTCCGCTCCCGCCGACGCGTTAGTGGGCGGGGCGTTGCCCTTCGATGTACAGGCAGGCACGTTTGATGTGGTGGTATACGACGCCTCGGGCGTGCCTACGTCCACCACGATCACCATCACCGCATCGACAACCCTGAACGACTTGGCCGCATCGTTAAATGCTGTCGGCAACTTCTCGGCGGCTGTCGTCGGCAACCGCATCGAGCTGGGCGCGACGGGGGCGTATACCTTTGGCTTCGCCAACGACAACACGGGCGTACTTACCGCGCTGGGCATCAACGGCCTGTTCACCGGGAGCGACGCAGCCTCGATTGCCCTGAATCCCGACATTCAGGCCAACCCCGACCTCATTTCATCGGCATACAGCCTTGACCCCCTTGCTACGGGCGACAATTCGGCGGCGCTGGATATGGCGGCTGTCCGGAACGCCCGGATTCTCGATGACGGTTCCTCAACGCTCAGCGAGTATTACGAGGCCACTATTGCGCGTCTCGGGGTCGAAAGCCGCGCCGCGGAAGACGAGCTCGGGGTCCAACAGACCTTCGTCGATGATTTCCAGCGGCGCCGCCAGCAGGTGTCGGGCGTATCCCTCGACGAAGAAATCTCGCTCTTGATCCAGTACCAGCGCGCTTTCGAAGGTTCCGCGCGCGTCATCACCGTCACCGACCGCATGCTCGGCGCCCTTCTCGCCATGGCCACATAGGGCGCGACAGGGTAGGCGCCTGACCACGGGTATCCTGCATTCATGTCCCGAAACGTGAAATACGAATGTTTTCGCGTTCATTTGAACGATGGGCCGGGCCTTCAGCCCGGGGGATGCTTGGGAACCCGTTTTCCCAGGCCTTCAGCCTGGGCTGGTATGTTTCGCGCCGTTGGCGCTGAAGAGCACAGGCGACTGGAGCGCAGAAACGGGGCTGGACCCGTTCCTCGCGCCTCAGGCCAAGAAAAGACATTCACAACAATCAAGCGGGCTGAAGGCCCGAAACATGCCGCCTGACGGGCCAGCGGCCCGGCCACACACCAGATCTGAAGCGCCAACGGTGCACGGCCTGCGTCCTCCGGAGCGCCAAAGGCGCGTACCATACCAGCCTGGCCTGAAGGGCCAGGGGATGGGATTCAAAACAGGCAAGAGGGCTGAAGGCCCGAAACATGCCGGAGATGTCATGCAAGTGGTGGGCTCCGAAGATACGCCACGCCACAGCGGAGAGGTCTCTGGAGCGCCGACGCGGCAGACGGCAGAAGAATGCCGAGCTGGCGCTCGGCGCTCCCAGGGGCGCCATCTCCTTGCCGTGGTCAGATAACACCGCCAACGGCCAACGGCCTGCGCCCTCCGGAGCGCCAAAGGCGCGTAACATGGATTCTCCGGACCGCCGCTGGCGAAGGCACGGGGCCTCCGGAGCGGCAACGGCCAACGGCCTGCGTCCTCCGGAGCACCAAAGGCGCGTACCATACCAGCCTGGCCTGAAGGGCCAGGGGATGGGATTCAAA
>DAOLNV010000149.1 GCA_035416745.1 Candidatus Hydrogenedentota bacterium
GCTGTCTTGAACGACAATATTCAAGCGCTCAGACTGTTGCGGATGGCGAAGTCGGCGGTTCGCGAGAACCTGGGTCACGACCTGTATCGGTTGTCCATGCCTGTAGGGTTGATCTGGGGCCGCGACGACATTGTTACCCCGCCGGAGGTGGCCGAAGAATTCCACCAGAAGCTGCCTCTGTCGCGGCTGAGTTACCTTGACCATTGCGGGCACGCTCCCATGATGGAAAAACCCGAAGAGTTCAGCGTGCTTTTCCGCCGCTACCTGCGTTGGTTTGATCAGGTCCGGGAGGATGCATACGAAGCGGTGGCGGTGAACGCCCCGGGTTTGTCCCGGCTGCAGGCAGACGAGAAAACCACCCTTCCTGCCTGGGCGTAGTACCGGCTGGGCACTTGCCCTGTACGAGGCGGGCGGTTTCCACGTCCGCGCTCAAGCGTTTGATCTCGGTTGGATCACGCCGGTTCTTTTGTTAAGCTGGCTCGGAAGAAACCCTGTGCCTTGGCGGCAGGGTACCCCGCTCTCTCCAAACCCATGAGCTGGAGTGCATCATGATGAGCGCCGTTCTTCTCGTTTCGCACGTCATATTGGTGCTGCATGCAGCCGCGCCCGCTGAATCTATACCCGTGATTCTGGATACCGATATCGGCAGCGATATCGACGACACCTGGGCGCTGGCGATGATGTTGGGGTCGCCGCAGCTCGACGTCAGACTTATTACAACGGCGTTCCGGGACACCCCCGTGAAGACCAGGCTCGTCGCGAAGATGCTCGAACGCCTGAATCGTACAGATATCCCGATTGGCACCGGCCTCAAAACGGACGACGGCGGCATCAACCAATTGGAATGGCTGGGCGACTTTGATTTCAAGAGCTATCCCGGGATGGTCTACGAAGACGGTGTACAGGCCCTCATCGACACCATCAAGAAGTCCGAACGGAGGATCACGCTCGTCGTTCTCGGACCCCAGGCGAACATCAGCGAGGCGTTGAAACGCGACCCGTCGATCGCCGAAAACGCGCGCGTTGTCACAATGGCGGGCAGCGTACATATCGGGTACGAGGGCTACGAAGGCCGCCAGCCCGAATGGAACGTGCGGGCTGACATCGCGGCCGCCCGCGCGGTGTTCAACGCGCCCTGGGAAATCACTATGAACCCGCTGGACATATGCGGCAATCTCCGCCTTGCGGGCGAACGGTACCTTCGCGTATCGGATTCCGCGGCGCCGCGCGCCCGGGTGGTCATCGAGAACTACAACGCCTGGTCAAGCCGCGACAGCCAGCCGAAAAACTCCAGCAGCATCCTTTTCGACACGGTCACGGTCTACATGTCCGTTGACACCTCGCTCTGCCGGATGGAGCAGGTCAAGCTTGTCATTGACGACGAAGGCAATACCGTGCCCGGCGAAAACGGCCGCCCCGTGCGGTGCGCGTTGGGCTGGAAAACCCTCGGCGCCGAAGACCGGTACAAGGAATTGCTCATTCAAGCGCTCACGAATCCGGCGGGGGCGCGATACCCGTGAGAGCATGGGTCTCTGGTTCAGGAGGGGAATCTCAGTATGGCCGGTAGTCGCGTCGTTCCGGCCGGAAGACGAGCCAGAGAATCAGGCCTAACGGCCAGCTCAGGAAGAACACGAGGATGGCCACGAGACACCCCGACTTGCCGCGGCGTTCCGCATCCCCGTAGGCCCAGAGTGACGAGATAAGAGGAAGGGTGATACCTATCGCAATCACTAACACCATACCGACGGCGCCGACTACGTTAAGGAAATCATTCGACATCTCTTGCCCTCTCGACTGCCACGGATGGCGGTATCGTATCTACTGTTGCGGCTCCTCGTCCTCTTGTTCCACGATCACTGCCGTTCCATAAGCAATGATTTCAGCCGCGGCGGACATGATTTCCGCCGTCCCGAATCGGACATCGACGACCGCATTTCCTCCCAGCCGTTCGGCGGCGTGCATCATGCGGTCGAGGGCCTGCTCGCGGGCCTCGGCCAGCATCTTGGTGTATTCCTCTATCTCGCCTCCGACCAGGTTGCGGAAAATTGCCAGGATGTCTTTACCCAGATGCCGTGAACGGACCGTGTTTCCCCTGACCATGCCAAGGGTTTTCACGATGCGCTTGCCGCAGATGTGCGATGAGGTGACGATAATCACCACTTGATCTCCCTGCTGTACCGATCGCTCCTCGCGACAAAAAGACGCTGCCGGAGCACTGAAATAAACAACACGACGAGGCCAATTACCGGTGCCGCGACCAGGACCTTGACCAGTGCGGAACCCCAATCCGCCACCCAGAACCAATAAATGCCCCATACCGTCAAGGCGATCACTCCCACGAGAAAGATAATCCAGCCGGTTTGGCGCTCGATGCGGTTGTAGACGCCGTCGAGGAAGGTGTCCCACACTTCTTCGGGCGGTTCTTCGATGCGTAACTCCGATGTTGCGGCTACGATACGCTTCATTCGCTCGAACTCCTCCCGAAACGCCGGGTCTTCCTCGCGAAGTTTATCAACCCGGTCTCGTTCTTCCGGGGTCAATTCGCCGTCCAGGTAGCCGGAAATCAGCGGCCTGACGTCGTCTTCACGGTCATCATGCATAATGTAAGCCCATCATTACCCCTTGGAGGCATCCGGAAACGCGTCATTCCGGGGCGCCCCCGAGCGCATTGCGCAGCGCACGCCGGGCGGCGTGCAGGCGCGACATCACGGTGCCTTTGGGAATCTCGAGGCATTCAGCGATCTCCGCATAAGGGAGATCCTGGAAGTGCCGCATCATGAGAATCTCCCGGTGCTCGCGGCTGAGCCGGGTCATGGCCGCGGCGATGGCGGTGCGCAAGTCCCCCAACTGCGCATCGTCCACCGGATTCTCCGCGGCATGCGCCACGTCAAAGCCGGACTCGAGGAGCCCGTCCAGTGATGTTTCGCCGCGCCGCCTGCGCTTCTTCAAATGGTTGATACAGGTATTCTTGATAATTCGGTACAGCCACGGATAGAACGGCAGCTCCGTTTTGAACCGCGGCATGGCCTTGTAGGCCCGTGCGAACGCCTCCTGCGCGAGTTCGAGGGCATCGTCGCGATTGTGGACAAAACCGTACGCCACAGCATAAGCACGCCGCTCGTAGGCTTTGACCAACGCGCCGAAGGCCGCCCGGTCGCCTTTTCGAGCCTTCACAAGGGCCTCGGCCTCATCGAAGGCCGTCGCGTCCTTCGTTCCGTTGGTGGAATACATTCGACGCGAGATTCTATTCATTCATATCCCCTCAGCTCCTCCCGTGCTGCCACCAGCAATCGCCAAATTACCTCAAGTCCGCCCAGGAACACAACTAGAGGGAACGCTTCTCTGAACCCAGCTTGGGGCAAGAGGACCCTCAGACCCAAGAGATCGGTCCGGGCAGCCTGACTGGTCCCGTTTCAGGGGGCGAGATGGCGGCGTGCGCGCGTGAGGGCATGAATGTAGTAGAATCCGCGCGATTCCCGCGCAAGGCCGGGAGTTCTTGTGTGTATCCCCAGATAAGGAGCGCTTGAATGACAAGTCCAGTGCCAGAACGATTCGAAAATGTGACGGCTGTGTGCAAGGCCAACGTGTACTTCGACGGAAAAGTCGTCAGCCATACCCTGTTGTGCGCCGACGGGACGAAAAAGACGCTCGGGCTCATCTTTCCGGGGTCGTACAAGTTCGATACGGGCGCGCCGGAGCGGATGGAGGTCGTTGCTGGCGAGTGCCGGGTGAAACGTGCCGGGGCCCACGAATGGGCGGTATACGCCGCGGGTGCCTTCTTCGATGTGCCGGGGAAGTCATCATTCGAGATTTCCGTCAACGGCGGCATTATGGAATACGTATGCTCGTACCTGTGATCGGGAAGGCGAAAGAGCCTGGGCTTACGTTGGCAGGCGCACGTCATCTGGGCGGGGTCTTATGGGGTGGAGCGCGGAAAGCGGAGACAGACAGGTCTCCGTTTCGCGCCGCCTGGGTCAGTCCCCGTTTTCGGACGTTTTCGTGTCAATACACGCCGTAGGGGTCAAGGTCGACTTTGAGTTGTGCGTTGGGGACGGGGTTCTCGTTGTGGAAGGCGTCGCGGGTAGCGCGAACGAGCTGGTTGAGGCGTTTGGGGCTGACTGACAGCACGCCAAGGTTCCAGCGGTATTGTTTCTTGACCCGGCGGACGGTTGCGGGGGCGGGCCCGAGAGTTTCCATGCCGCGGAACCCGAGGGTCTCCATTTCCCGGCGCGCGAGACGGTGCAGGGCGGCGACGGCGCGCTCGGCCCCGTGGGGGTCCTCGCATTCGATGGCGAAATTCGCGAGCCTGCGGAAGGGTGGATAGCCCGCGCTTTCGCGTTCGTGGATCTCGCGCTCGTAGAACGCGGTGTAATCGTGTTCGGCCGCGCTGAGGACGGCGTAGTGTCTTGGCCGGTAGGTCTGGATGATGACCTGGCCGGGTTTGTCGCCGCGGCCGGCGCGGCCCGCGACCTGGGTAAGCAACTGGAAGGTGGTCTCGGCCGCGCGGAAGTCGGGCATGCCGAGTCCGGTGTCGGCATTGAGCACGCCGACGAGGGTAACGCCGGGGTAATCGTGTCCTTTGGCGATCATCTGTGTGCCGACGAGCACGTCGATCTCGCCGGCGGCAAGACGCCCGAGGATCTTGGCGTGTCCGCCTTTTCCGGCGGTGGTGTCGGCGTCCATGCGTTCGATGCGGGCTCTCGCGAAGGTGCGCTTGAGCAGGTCTTCGATGCGCTGCGTGCCTACGCCGAGGTACAGCAGGGGATTGAAATAGCACTCGTCGCAAACCTGGGGCACGCCGCGCCGTTTGTTGCAGTAGTGGCAGCTCAAGTAGCCGCCTTTCGCATGGTAGGTCATGGTCACCTGGCAATCGGTGCATTGGGCTACCCAGCCGCATTGGGGACATAGGACGAACGGCGCGAACCCCCGCCGGTTCAGCAGCAGCAACACCTGTTCGCCCCGTTCGACCCGCTCGGCAACGGCCGTTTCAAGGGCGTCCGACATGAGGACCTGCCCGCCGTGCTCGCGTATCGCTCCGCGCATGTCGATGATGCGCACCTCGGGCAGGGCCGCATTCGTTGCGCGGCGCGCGAGTTCGATGCGAACGGATTTGCCGGTCTCGCTGTTGTAGAACGATTCGACCGAGGGCGTCGCCGAGCCGAGGACGCACACGGCGCCGTTCATCTTGGCGCGCATGATGGCCACGTCGCGGGCATGGTAGCGCGGGGTGTCTCCCTGTTTGTAAGAATGGTCGTGCTCTTCGTCCACGACGATCATGCCGAGTCTGGGCAGCGGCGCGAAGACAGCTGACCGCGCCCCAACCACGATGCGGACTTCGCCGCGCTGGGCGCGCCGCCATTCGTCGTAGCGTTCGCCGGCGCCGAGCCCGCTGTGCAGCACGGCGATGTCGGTCTGGAACCGGGCTTTGAACCGCCCGACCGTCTGGGGCGTGAGCGAGATCTCGGGCACCAGGATGATGGCGTCGCGGCCGAGCTCGAGGACGCGTTCGATGGCTTGGAGGTAGACCTCGGTCTTGCCGGAACCCGTGATCCCGCGCAGCAGGAAGGTTTGGAAGCGTTTCTCGTTCATGCAGGCGGTGATGGAATCGAAAGCGGCCTGCTGCTCGTCGTTCAGGACGTGTTTGAGCCCGCCGGCTCCGTCGCTGTCGATGCCGGGCGTTCGATAGAACTCACGCTGGGTGCGCACTATTAAGCCCTTTTCGTCGAGTGCTTTCAGAATGGCGGCGGTGACGCCGTGTTTTTCGTAGAGCGAGGTGGCGGAACGTTCCGGCTCACCATAAAGCAGATCGAGGTAGACCGCCGCCTGTCTGGGCGCGCGCCGCTGGAGCGCCGCCAACGCTTCGGTGCCGGGAATGTTCTCTTCGACAAGGCTGACATAAGTCTCGGACAGGGAAGAGACGCTGGGCTCGACCGTCACGGGTTCGGCGAGGAGAATGCCGCGGCGCACAAGGGACTGGAGGGTGTTGCTGAGGGCGCCGCGTCCCACGGACGAAGCCAATTGCCCTTCCATGAGGGGCCCTCGGCTGTGCAGCTCGGCGATGACCTTGCGCTGGCGGTCGGTGTACCGCCCGGGGCCCAACTGGTCCAGCCGGAGGGTGTAGCGCATCTTCGAGCGTATATGAATGCCCGCGGGAACGGCGCAATGCAAGGCTTCGCCCCACGAGCAGCAATAATAATCGGCGAGCCACCGGCACAAATCGAGCATTTCCTGCGAGAAGACGGGTTCGGGGTCGGGGAGATCGACGATCGAACGCAGCTTCTCGACGCCGGTCTTGGCTGATAAAGCTACGACATAGCCGGTTTCAATGCGTTTGCGGACAGGCACCACCGCCCGCATGCCCGGCCGGATGCGGGGGGCCAGCGAGGGTGGAATCTTGTAGGTGAACGCCGAATCTACCGGCAGGGGCAGAACGATCTCGGCGAACGCGGGCTTTTCCATGGCTCACAAAGCCGCCTCCGGCCTAAGCCGGAATCTCGATGAAGCGTCCCCAGACCTCCAGCAGGTCTTCGGGCAACCGGGTGCCCAGGTGAGGGAGCCACGCGGGCTTGCGCGGGCGGCGCAACAGCGGCATGCGCGCCTCTTCGGGGGTGCGATTGCCTTTCTTCACATTGCATTTCAGGCAGGCGACCACGAGGTTGTCCCAGGTATCGAGACCGCCTCGCGACTGGGGTATCACGTGGTCGATGGTCAGGCGCGACCGGGGATGGTGTTTGCCGCAGTACTGGCACATGCTCAGGTCGCGGTCGTAGATGCTTTGCCTCGAAAAAGGCACTTCCCGGCGGATAAACCCGTTAAAGGCGTTGAGAAGCACGACTTCGGGAATGCGGATGCGCAACGTGGGCGTGTGCACATAGCGGCCGCCCAGTCCGTTCTGGGACAGCACCAGCCAGTCGTCAAATCCGTGGAGACTGTAAGCGGTGGGGTGAACGGCCCGCGCCGTCCCCGCGTAAAGCAGACTGAGAGCGCGACGCGCCGGCGTGACGTGTATGGCGATCCACGACCGGTTCAACACCAGCACGTTACCGTTCAGCAAGTTGCCGTTCAGTCCGTAATTCATCAGTGGCCCCACAATCGCCCTGACAGGGGCAAATACTAACGTCAAGTATAGGCGCGGCACAATATCGTGTCAAACCTGAGGTGTGGGGATTGTGGGATGGTTCTTGGCGGTATACGCCCTCCTGTTATTGGGCCACGTTCTCCACGCGGGCGCCATTCGCTCTTGCAGTTTCTATGTCCATTAGCACCTGGTGCACGATGATGTCGGCCATGGCTTCGAAATCAGATGGGGTGTCCCTGAGAAAAGCCTCGATGTTTTCTGCGTAGACCACTTTGTTCTCGAAAACGCGCTTCACGCTCAGAGATAGTAGACGAACGCGTCTACACACTTCGCCAACGCGGTGTTTCCTGAGGAGCGTGAAGATGCCCTTATCATTCGAGGTCGATGGCCCAACAGCGATATAGGGCTTGCGGTGGACCAGACTTTCGTTGAAAACTCCTGCCGAAGGCCGGGCGGCCACACAATCGGCTATGGCGAGGAAATCATCAAAGTCCTGCGTGTAGCCAAACGGAAATAGGCGAATGGCTGCCGTTTGTCCTGCCAATCGTTGGATCTTGTGGAGAGTTTGCTTGTCTTTGCCGCACATCGCTAGGAGGTTCAGGGGGTATTCAGGCTCTGCGAACATCGCATAGACGGCGTCGAGGATGAATTCGCC
>DAOLNV010000150.1 GCA_035416745.1 Candidatus Hydrogenedentota bacterium
CCGGATAAGCTGCCGGCGAAATACGCCCTGCGCAGCTCCGCAAACGGGCCAAATCGGTTCCGGGCGGTCCTATGGGATGTTGAGGGACGCGACGGGCTGCCTTCCCACACGATAACAGCCGGGCCGGGTAGGACCGTCCGCATGGCCAGCCACCCGGCCCTGCTGTGCTACAGGACCTTCGCGCTTATACCCGAGGCCTCAACGATGCCACCCGTCTTGTGCGCTCAGGGGCCCATGGCGCCCCAGACAATCCCCTGAATCACCGACCAACACCGGCTCACAGGGTATTCGCTGGGATAGCGGAGGAACTCCACGTGCCCATCCATATACAAGACGTTGCCGCCGCCGGGCACATGGTTGTACAGGGTATACGTGTCGCCCCATGTCGAAGATTGAACCGTGGTCTCGGCGGTGGCGTCATACATCACGGCGACCTCGCTCTGCGCCTTCGCCGTGGAGGCCGGATTGTTGATATCCGTGATGAGGAACCGTTCAATGCCTTCGCGCAGCCGGTACAGTTTGACTGGCCCGCGGTCCTCGTGGGTAAACTCGATGTCGTCCTCAAAGTTGTTGTGTCCGGCCGCCAGCTCAGTCGCATGTTCGGTGAGGATCACCTCATAGGCTCTCGTAAGAAGAGCGGCGGAAATATCAACGCCCAACTGCGGATTCTCGGCATTGTCGCCCCCGCCACCGGCGAGCAGGTAGTCGTCGGGCGTGACGAGCCAGCCCCAGTAGATATAGCTGGTGTTTTCGATGGCGCACGGGTCCACCGAGCCGCCGGGCCCGTGGTGCCATTTTGCCGCTTCCCGTTCCATGTCGGGATCGCTGGGGCAGATAAGCACGTTGAAGTCCGAAAGGTACTCCGGATACATGGCAGGGCCGTCGAAGCTGAACTGGCCGTTGCTGGGAATGTCACACTGCCTCGGCGGGCTGGCCCACCACGAGCTTCGATAGACAAGCATGGAGGGGAACTTCTCGCCTTTGGACTCGTTGGCGTACATCTTCAGGGCGAGTCCGCACTGCTTGAGGTTGTTGGCACAGCTCGCGCGCCGCGCTGCTTCTCGCGCGCGGGCCAGAGCCGGCAGTAGAATCGCAGCGAGAATACCGATGATGGCAATGACGACCAGCAACTCGATCAAGGTAAAACCACGATATCGCATGTCCGCATCCTCCCTTCGCTCAGCGGTCCCGGAACGAGCCGTCCACCCGCCCATCAATGACCGCGGAATCATTGAGTCAGAGAATTCAGTGGTCTTGTCCGTTTCTTTGCGGGGCATCACCTCCCTTCGTAATCCGCCAACCCGTACCTCAACTCACGGAAGACCCTCGCATCTCTATCAGTGTAGACCCGCCGCTGGTCTTCGTCAATGACGAGCGACCCTGTTGCGGAGACCTGCCGGTCATAAGAGCGGCCCGGTCGAGAGAGCGGCCGCAGCATCGGTCTCGACCCTGTGCCGCTCGTTTGCGTCCCTTCGCCGGAAACATCTCCCTGTCGAGGCTTCGTCACCGGAATATCAGGCTGGGCCAACTCGCCCACGATTCGTGGCGGGCAACGTGCCGGCCGCGATTGCGCAAGAACGCGGCCTTCAATCGATGTCCGCAATCCGGATATTGATGCGGTTGAAGGCGAAAATGGCGAGACAAATGCAGACGGCATAGAGAATGGCAGTCTTTTCGGGCCATATGGACGCCGCCCCCACGATGCCGATCGCGGTACACAGGTCCGCCATGCGCGCGGACAGACGGCCGGCGCCAGCATCCGGGTATAGCGGAATATTCGGCTGGCGAAGCATCTTTCGAATGCAAGTCAGGGTGACGACAAGCAGGATGGCACTGCCTGCGATCATGAGCCAGACCCGTCCGGAGGGCCATTCGTACTGATCGACGGCATCCGGCGAGTACAATTCCAGGATGACGCCCAGCCGGGACGTGCCTCCGTGCAAAAGCATGAATACCAGCAGGAACGCGCTATAGGCGAGTGCCATGCTTCGGCGGCGCTGGGAAATCTGATTTTGTGAAAGGACCTTTCCCGGAGAACCGTGCGCCAAGCACACTGTGACGGCGTAGAACGCGGCCAGACACAGGCCGGTCCAGAAAAAGTACTCATACCCTGCCGCGAAAACCAGTACGAACCCGCTCAGGCCCAGAAACCCACTGATAATCCCTTCGCCGGGCATGGGCGATTCCGAGAAGGCATAAGGCGTCCCGTCAGGTGCATGGGTTCTGTCCACCTCGCGTATTCCCCAATTCAAGACAATGACATAGAGAATGCCCAGGTTGAGACCCGCGTGCAGTTCCCACATCTTCCACCAGTCTATATAGCCGGGTGCAAGACCATAGCCCAGACACCACAGGGCGCTCACGACAAAGCCGATCCCGAACCCTGCACCCACAACCGCCCCGGAGACCAACGTGGCGCGGTCGCGCTGCGCCGCGGCCGCGGCCATGGCAACGAGCCACCAGACCAGTACGGCGACGTTCTGGGTGTTGGTATAGACCGTTCGAGCGAGATGTTCATCGAGTTCTCCGCTGTAGAGACCCGTTTCGCCGTAAGGGAAGATGGGCCAGGGGCAGTGCTGGCGAAACCATGTGCCGAGACTTTCAACAGCGCCGGGCCCGAGCAGCGGCGCGCCGAGGTTGAAGATGAATACAAGCAATGCGAGGAGGAGCAGGGTGCGAACCAGCCAGGAACGAACCGGCACGCGTGAATTCAGCGCCCATCCCAAGAGAATACCGCCGGGCGCGCCCCACCCGATGCCGCAGATAACGAACCAGGCACAACCGGCCCAAGGAGAGACGGGCAGGATTTCATCGCGGTAACTGAAATTGCCCCGGAGCCAGCTGGCGTACTGTCCGTAACCCAGTTCACCGCCGATGGCGATACCCATTCCCAGCCACAACACGATACTGCGGGCGTCAATCCCTTTGCGGCGGCACAGATAATACCAGAGCAGGCCCCATGTCAGGCCCGGCACGATGGTACCGTCGATGCCGCCCCAGCCGTTTGACCCGCGGATTGCCCATGTAATCGCGCCCATACTTCCGAAGAGCAACATCGGTAACCACGTGCCGTGTATCGAAAAGATGCCCTCATGCTCACGCACGGCGCGGTGACACCGATACAGCCCAGCGTCCGCTACGGTCATCATCGGTTTTTCCCCAGCAAGTCATCCAAAGCATGTGACGCAGGTGATATGGAATCTACGACATGAGCACGATTCAGTCAAACCGCGACCCGGGCAAACGCGTGTCCCGAAACCTGACGCGGCTGTTGGTGGCCAGCGCCAACGATTCCAAGAGCACTCCCGGCCTGCCTCGTTGCCACACCCTCCTTCTAGGGCTCCAGAAAAGGCTGGACCTCCACGAAATTGAACGCCGTTTGTTGGCCGGCCGGGCCTCCCGGTTCGCTGGGACCAGCCCAGTCGGAAATGGTCAGTTCAGCGGTCTCCTGATTGGGCCTGAAGACGACACGCCGGAACGTGAAGTAGGCGGGGTGTTCGCGGGTATAGGCGCCAAGGGTATGCGCGTAGTTGATGGGATAGGTATATTCGAAACCGTATTTCTCCAGCACTTCCACGGCCTTGATATCGATCCCAAGCGACACGGTTTGGTTTACGTCCAACCGTCCTATGTCCGACGAGATGACTTTCAGTGAATAGAGCTTCCCGGGTTTGAGCGCACGGAGTGTCTGCCGAACCCGGTTCGGAGCCTTCTCTGACCGCGTCATTCGGCAGAACCGGTCGCCCTGTGTTGTTCGCGGATACCGGCCGTGGAGGTGGCTGTAGCCATCCATGGTCCGGGTGTCTATGGCGCCCGCTTCGGCCTCCTCCGCAACCCACCCATCGAGCCCCCCGGCAAAATCGGGATTGACCAGATGCGGCAACAGGTAGGGGCCTTCAATCAGCCGCGTGCGGTTCCCTTCGATGCAGTAGTGCCGGAACATCTTGTGCGCCCACCGGATGGATTCTTCGTCGGCATAACTGGACATGTATTCCATGACGCCGTACAGATTCCAAAACGATGGGTCGGTAGACAGGAAATGGAACTGCATGTCCATGAATACGTGGTAATCAATGCCGGGATCACGGTTGAGGGTTTCGGGCGGCGCGCAGAGGTAGCCAAGACACATGACAAGTTGCCTCTCCACGCCGGGCGATTGTTTCTGCCATTTCAACATGGGGCTGCGCAGTTCGTGAATCAACATGCTGAAGGCCTTCTCTTCTGACGCGGCCTCGGGAAGATACTTCTCCCATGAGAACCGGTCCCCGAGGTCCATGATAAGCCGGAAAAAGTCTGAACTGCCGCCAACACTGAAGATATCTCCACCGCACCACGCGTAAAACGTGCGGTCCGCGAAACTCGGCAGTTCGTGCAGTCTGCGCAGGGCGTCTCCCCAGACAGCATAGAATTCCGGGCCCTTTGCGAGGAATTCATCTACGATGAGTCCGCCGTAGCCGGGCTGGATGGCGCCCGGGACATTCGCCCAGACGCCGAAAACCTCATCGGCGGAAGGCGGGGCGTCTGCCGCCAACCCGGGAAGAGATGAATTGGCGATCCATTGTCTGCCCTCGCCGAGCCACTGGGAGAACTCCTCATCCTTCACGTTGCTTCCCGTGATCAAAGTGTTGACGTGGGGAAGCACATAGCGCGCGACATAGCGCCAGTCATAGGGCCCGTACGGGGGGATGTGAGGCTCGCCCGGATAGTAGCAGTAGGCCAGTTCCGGCACAGTGCGAATCTCAAGCGTGGCTGGTTCCGTGCTATCGGCGTGCAGGGTATGCATGCCTTCCGGAAGCTTGCGCATGGCCTCGAACGCGCCTGTATCAGGATTCGGTCTCCAGACCAGTGGCCCCGTGTCGCCGTCCAGACGCACGGAGGGCGCGGTCTCGGTAGACATGGCCCGAATAAACACCCAGCCCTGCCTGGGATTCGCAAAGTCATGATCGGCCTTCTCTGCTCCCTGCAAGCGTACGGAGAGTAGTTCCGTGACAAAGTTGTTGCGGACCTTGAGACTGGCATACTCGCCCGGCCACTTTGGCTGTGTCGGCCACGTCAACTGTTGTGTCCAGTCGATGCCCGCGAAGACCTGGCCATTCGCGCTCCGAAACGCTACGCGCAGTTCATAAACCGCGCCCGGCTCGGCGTCGACTTCCCGGCGGACCGAAGCAGTTTGTACCGTGGCGTCTAATGGTTCCACCCACTCGAGTTTGTTCGCTGCGCCAGATTTCCTCAACGAGGCGCAAAGCGCCGTGTCTGGGCGCAGATTGCCCAGTCCGGCCGCATTGATGCTCATGCACAGAAGACGGCCCCCCGGTTCCATGTAGACGCTCACGATCGAATCGAGAGGAAGCTGCCTCAAGTCGGTGGCAAGGGCGCATGGCAGCTGCCACAGGCCGCCGCTCCCGCCCCAGTCGTGGGCTTCGAGCGCGATGAGGTTCGGTTCACCAAAGCGCAGCGCCGGGCTCAATTCGGCGAACACGGGAACCCATGCCGTGCTGACATCTTCGGTCCGGCCATACGTGTTGAGCAGTTGTCCGTTGCAGTAGACCGCGCATCCGTCATTTACTGCACCGAGGCACAACCAGACCGGTTTGCCTCTCCAGTCGGCCGGGATATCCACACGCCGCCGGTACCACGCGTAGCCGTCTACATTCGGAAATCCCTGGTCTTCCCAGCGGACGCCCGCCTGCAGGGTTGCCCAGTCCGAGTCGGGCAGGTCCGGCGAAGCCCAATTGTGATGTGCGCCCGCGTGGTCCGGGTCCGGCTTGAAACGCCAGTCCGCAACCAGATCGATGCGGCTTATCTCGCTTACACCTCCCAACAGGCACAAACAGACGACAGCAATTCCAGCACTCATGACACACCCCCTCCACACGGAGCTCAATCGTGACTGCCGCCCAGAACAGCGTCAGAAGTCTGGACATCAAGTATCCTAACCGGAACTTGATTCTAATGCACGGCGGCCAAGTTTTGATCGGGTCCCATGCAATCTGCTCTAATCTGTCACTCTGCGGTCATTTGCATCCATGGCAAGGATGCTCATACGGAGTGACTTGAAGATGCGTTCATGCGTTCTGACCCTTGCCGCCGTGTCTCTTGTCCATGCGGCGTTTGCCAACGGGGACTGGCCGGAGTGGCGAGGCCCGACGGCAAACGGGCACACCGTCTCGACGGGACTCCCGCTCCGTTGGTCGGAGACCGAGAACATGGCCTGGAAGACGGCCATACATGATTCCGGTCATTCGACGCCCGTGGTGTGGGGCGGCCAGATCTGGCTCACCACGGCGACGGAAGACGGGACGGTGCTCTATGCGGTCGGCGTCGATGCGAGTTCGGGGGAGGTCATTCACGACATTGAGGTGTTCCGTGTGGAACAACCCCAGCGGATCAATCCCCTTAATACGTACGCCACGCCGTCGCCTTGTATCGAGCCGGGGCGTGTTTACGTCCACTTCGGCACCTTTGGTACCGCATGCATCGACACGATTTCGGGCGAAATCCTGTGGCGGCGGTCCGATCTGAACTGCGATCACATGCAGGGCCCCGCATCTTCGCCCATTGTCTTCCAGGACCTCGTGATCGTCGATCTTGAGGGCACGGACAACCAGTTCATCGCCGCGTTGGACAAGAACACCGGAGATACGGCCTGGTTGTACCATCGTCCGGATGAGTTGTACACGGAGGACATCAGTCCGGTCTATCTCAAATCCTATCAGACGCCCGTAATCGTCGAGGTGGAGGGCAAACCGCAACTGGTAAGCAACGGCGCTCTCCTGGTAACGGGCCATGAACCGCGGACAGGTCAGGAGATCTGGCGGGTTCGATACCGCGATGATAGTTCCATTTCGCGCATTGTCAGCGGTCAGGGGCTGCTGTTCGTAAACACGGGCGGTCCTCCCGGCGGGAGCCAGTTGTGGGCGATCCGCCAGGGCGCCCTGGGCGATGTGACCGATACGCACGTGGTCTGGACGATGACCGAAGATGCTCCGCACCAATCGTCGCCCGTGCTCGTCGGCGACCTGCTATACACCGTGAGTGACCGGGGCGTGTTGATATGCATGGAAGCAACAACCGGCAAACAGGTGTGGTCGAAACACCTGAGAGGGCGCTTTGGGGCGTCGCTTCTGGCGGCGGCCGATCGAATCTATGTCTCGAACACGGACGGTACGACAACCGTGCTCGCTTCCGGACGCGAATACCGCGAATTAGCGGTCAACCAGCTCGAAGGCGAATTATGGGCCTCGCCGGCAGTCACGGGAGATGCCCTGCTGCTTCGTACCAAGACCCATCTCTATCGCATCGAGCAGACGAAGTAACAGGAAGCGACCTTGCCGTCTCGCCCCGGCAGTGACGTTGACGAACAATCCCGGGCCGCGCACCTCCCATGCATGTATCGCCCCGCGGGCTCCGGACAAGGCCTGCCGTAACCCCCGCGC
>DAOLNV010000151.1 GCA_035416745.1 Candidatus Hydrogenedentota bacterium
CAAAGTTCGCCCAATCTCCCATTGCCAAAACAATCCTAAAAGAAAAAGCCGTGAATAGCGCAGGAGTATGCGCCTCAGGGGATTGCAAGCGGGGCAAGGAAACGGTAGAGTATCGCGTGTCGCGTGTGGGGCTGCGGTACGCAGGGGCGGACCATGGCAACCGCGGGGGATCGGAGGACAACATGCAACGCTTTACAGGGATCTGGATCATGGCGGCTGCGGCATCAGTCTGCACTGCGACGCCGATGAATGTGGCGCTGAACAAACCGTACACGCTGGCGCCGGCCCCGCGCTACCCGCATTGCACGGACGCCGGAGACAAGACGCAACTGACGGACGGCGCCTATGTGAAAGGCTACTTTTGGACGCAGGCGGGCACGGTGGGATGGAGTAGCGTCGCGCCAGTCTACTGTACGATCGACCTGGGCCGCGTGGAGCCGATCTGCGGGGTGTCATGGAGCACGGCGGCCGGCGTTGCCGGCGTGGCTTGGCCTGAGTGCCTGTATGTGCTGGCGAGCGAGGACCGTAAAACGTGGACGTACCTGGGAGACCTTTGCGAAGGGAATGACGAGGGGCCGAAGCCGCCGCAAGGGGCTTATGCAGCCTTCCGGTTCGCCTCGGACCGTTTGAAAGGCCGCGGCCGCTACGTGTGCGTCATCGCTGCTGCGCGCCCCTTTTGCTTTGTGGATGAGATTGAAGTGTGGCGCGGGCCTGATGACTGGATGAGCGGAGCAATGCCGGGCCGCCAGAGCGATGATCCTGCCCGGTTCTACAACGAGACCTGTATTCAGTCCGGCGTGGCGGCGCGGCTGCGCCAAGATCTGGCCGAGATCTTCAGTCAGGCGGCGTCCAACGGTGTGGCCGCGGCGCTGGCGGTGCACAAAGGCGAGGCGGACCGACTGCGCGAGGCCATCGCCGGCACGGCGGCGGAGATGCCCGGTTCCCTGCAGACCGTGCTGCCGTATGGCGAGACACACGAACGGATTCTGGCGCTCAATGCGCCGGTCCTGCGGGCGGTCGGCGTGACGCAGCCGCGCCTGTGGCAGGGAAACCGCTGGGATCCGCTCGCGCTGACCGACCTGCCGCCGACGGGAGAGGAGATGTCGGCGTTGTCGCTCGACCTGATGCGCGGCGAGGTGCGCGGCGAGGCGCTGAACCTCACGAATCCGCATGACCGGGCGCTGCCGTTTACGTTGCGGCTGACGGGCCTGCCGGCCGCGCTGAACCTGGAGCTGCGCGAGGTGGTGCCGACCGATACGCAGAGCCGCAAGCCGGTGATGGCCGCGCTGCGGCCGCTTGTTCCCGACGGTCAGGGCCGCTGCACGCTCCATGTGCCGGCGGGCTGTACACGGCAGGTGTGGCTCTCCTGCCGCCGTCCCGCCGCGCCGCCCGATGTCCACGAAGGACATCTGCTGATCGATGCACCGCCGATAGATTTCCGTCGAGACGTGGCCGTGCGCGTGCGGCTGCGCACTCTCGAGTTTCCACGCCAGCCGCGGCTGCATGTGGGCGGCTGGGATTATGTGCAGGGGGACGCTGATTACTACCGCGCGCCCGGTAATCTCGCGCCCAATCTGGCGTTGATGCGCGATCTGTATGTCGACAGCCCCTGGGCGACACCCGCCGTCTTTCCCAAGGGGGCGCGTTTCGACGAGACCGGCCGCCTGCTCAATGCCGACGAGCTGGACCACACGCTCTGGGACGAGTGGACGGCGCGTTGGCAAGGGGCCCGCAACTATTGCGTGTTCTTTGCTGTCGGTCCTGCGTTTCACGGCGAGAAGATGGGCACGCCGCGCTTCACGGCTATGGTCGGGGCTTGGCTCGCGGCCTGGGTCCGGCATCTGGAGGGGCAGGGCTTGAAGGCGAGCCAGATGGTCATCCTGTTGGTGGATGAACCGCATGAGCGCAGTCAGGACGAGATCTTGATCGCGTGGGCGCGGGCCGTGCGTGCCGCTCGCCTCGGCGTGACGCTGTTCGTCGATCCGACCTACACTGATCCGGCCAAGGGTGCCCCCGAGATGTATGCCCTGCACGATGTCCTCTGCCCCAACACGCCGATGATGACTCAGCAGGGCGCGACGTTCCGCGATTTCTACGTGCGCCAGCAGACAGCGGGGAAAACCCTTTGGCTGTACTCGTGCAGCGGCCCAGCCAAATTGCTGGACCCGGTCACCTATCATCGCGCGCAGGCGTGGCTGGCGTTTCAGCTCGGTGCCAAGGGTTCCTTCTACTGGGCCCTGGGCTGCGGCGGCGGCATCGGGGATTCGTGGCGCACCTATGCCCAGTCGGGCATCGAATACTCGCCCTATTTCGTGGGCCCGGACAGCGTGCTGGACGGCAAGCACAGCGAGGCCCTGCGCGAAGGCGTGCAAGATTACGAGGCGCTCTGCATGCTCCGGGATCTCACGGACCAGGCGCGCGCTGCAGGACGCGATGCGCCGTGGGTGCAGGAGGCCGAGCGCGTGTTGTCTGCCGGTGTGGCTGAGGCGGTGGCTGCCGTGAAGCCGGAACGCCTCTATTGGCATGTCGCCAAAGATCGCGGAACGATGGACAGCGTGCGTCTTCAGGTCCTCGATCTGCTGGAGGCCGCGTCGCGCGTGAAGTGATTGGGGGTTCCGGGTTTCTGGTTTCAGGGTTCTGGTTTCTTAACGCAGAGGGGGCCTGCACGTTCACAGCAAAGCGGTACGCGTTCACGTACACGAGAACGCGTATGGCCGTGGACCTGAGAAGGGACAGCGGGCACCGAACGCGGGCGTTTACGGCAAGCGCACCTTCAGGCGGTAGAACTGGCGCGCGTCCGCGTCCGGGGGATTCGTTATGGACAATCTCTCCGTGGTCGACATGAGATTGGTCTTGCCCGGCACAGGCAACCAGGCATGATCCGACAGGGTGCGGGTAAACTGTACGTCATATACGCGGTCCGTGGCGCATGGCCACGTCAGTATCCATCCAGTGGCTGACGGAACGATGCCGGTCAGGCGCAGGACGGATAGCCCGTTGGTCGGATCGGTGTTCATGACATACTCGTCGCCGGTCGGCGCACCGTCATGGTCCGGATCGTCATTGACTGCCGCCTCGAAGTTGTTGGTGATGCCGTGTTTCGCCAACCACCATTCCGGCGTTGGCCGGCTGGTGGTCCGGTTTTCCTCAAAATGCGCGGTCACGGATTTTGGCGTGTTCATCAGCAGGTTGAGTGGGTTTGCGCTTCCCGCAGCATCACCGGACCAGTTCGCGAAGTGATAGTACGAGTCCGCGGTCGCGGTTATCTGTGTTGTTGTGCCAGCCATGCACCAGCCGCCTTTGGCGTCGATCGAGCCGTTCGGTCCGGCGGCGGGCACCAGCCAGTAGTTCGTCGACCATTGCCACGTCAGGACGGAGCTGTTGGTTACGGTCATGACGACCTGTGTACCCGCTCCCAAAGTTGGCGCATGGCTGCTCATGACCCAGCCCGCGCAGACATACTGCGTGGCACCATACGTATCCGGTGTGCTGACCGTGTTGGTCAGGACCGTTCCTTCCCAGAAGGTATGCTCGCCTGCCGCAGGACAAGCGGTTCCGTAGGGAGAAACGACCGTTAACGAGTAGAGATCACTCACCCGGAATGCATTGGAAGCAGGCGGGGCGGCTTCGTACATCGCGTTGCCCGCCTGCGACGCCAGAATGCTGACGACACCGGGGCCGGTGAAAGCGAGGTTTGTGCCCTCGGAGATGACCGCCGGCCCCGAAGCCACCTCGAACGTAACCGGCAGTCCGCTTGACGCCGTTGCCGCGAGCGGCACCGTACTGGTTACGCAGAGGTTGCCGATGGCGGGAAAATCAATGGCCTGGCCCGCCTTGGTGACATTGATTGAGATCGTAACAGGCGGGGCACAGTCCCAGAGTGGGTCGCCGAGTTGCCAGGCCATCACCTTGACCACGCCGGCGGCGGTGAAGGTCAGATTGGAGCCTTCAGAAAGCTTGCCGGGGCCGGAATACAAGGAGTAGAAAAGTGGCAGACCCGAACTGGCTGTTCCTGCAAGATGCACGATATTCGTCGTGAGCTGGGATCCCGGATTTGGGAAAGCAACGGTTTGGGGACGCCGAATGACGTTTAATGTGATGGGGATTCGAAGCGGACTGTTGGTTGCACCCGGGATGGTGATGACGTTCGTGGCGCAGTACGAACCCAGGTCCAGGCCGGTATGCGCCACGGCGGCGGTATAGACCTGACTGTCCATCCGCGCGACGGTTCCAATTGACGGCCCCGACAAGGTCAGCCAGTTGGTGGGCCCTGATCCGAAGGTCAGGCGATTTGAAAAGCTCAGCCCGCTGCAGCCGATATTTTGGATCGAGAATGTCTTGTCGGAAGCATTCGTCCCATCGATGTAGGCATCGAACGTCAGCGATGTCGGGCTTGTGGCCGGCTGTGGCGGTGCGGTCAGGTCCGAGGAGATGACATCCAGTTGGATGGCCGCGCCGTCGTGTACGTTATCCCATGCGTATTCCTGAAACGCGATCCAGATAGGCGTTCCCGGCGGGATGCCAAAGTCGCCCAGCTTGATCGTGCGCTTGAACCAGGGCGGGAATTGGCTCCCGCCGCTACTTCTCGCCCACACGTTGGTTTGAGCGATGATGGTAAAGTTCGCTGGGTCCGGGCCGGTGGTGGAGATGCGCACGTACACCGTGTCCGGGAAGTTGGTGAAACAGAAACGGAGCCAGTAGGATAACGTCGAGCTGGGGGTCAGGCCGCTCAGTCGGGGGGAGATCAGCCATTGGTCGTTGTGATAACCTTCCGAGGAACCGCCGCCTGTGGTCCAGGAACAATAGGCGTTGTGAGAGCCCGCCTCGGCTGTCGCCGGGACGGAACTCGTCCCGTTCCCCCAGCCGGGAAGCGGCATAACGCCTATCGGGAGTTGATACCACCCCGACCCGCCCTGAAGATTTTTCTTGGTCCATCCGGGTGGCGGAAAGGTAGAGCTCTCGAAGGATTCCAGCATCTGGGCAGATGCTGTGGCGGCAAGAAACAGCAGCGCAGCGAGCAGCGTGACGCACCCGCATAGGCCCTGGAATGGGACTCTGTGAAGGAGCCTAGAAAAAGATATTCTGCAAGCGACACCGGTTCGTGAATATTGCATGTTATACCCTCTAAAAGTGTTCGCGAGAGTATTCCAGAGATGCCTTATGGTCAAGAACTTTCAGCGCCCGATGGCAAGGCCCGAAGAGCGACGTCGTGCTGATTCCAGAGGCGCGGCAGCGGGGTTTCGGATTACAGGATTGACATGATTGGGATAAAGCAGTTACATCATGGAGTATTCGCCGCCCAAGGTGCTGAAAACAAAGGTTGGACAGGTATCGTCTGAAGCCGCGCCGAGCGCGTCTCCAGACGAACCGTCACCCTGAACGTTCTGAAAGACATGAAGAAGAGAAAGACAGCCATATTGATCGCTGTCGGCACATGCCTTCTGGCTCTGGTGATGTATCCCGTTTTGCGAAACGCATGGGATATGCACTGTCTGGATGCCAAAGGGCGTTGTCTTGGAACAATATATAGGGCCATGACGGAAAAGGCCTTAGAAGCAGAGGCCTTAGGTCATGGGTTCTCCAGCCCTCGAACACTTGCAGAAATTCTCGACGAAAAAACGGAGACTGAATTAAAGAAGAACGGCGTCGATTGGAGGCAGATTCAATACAATCCGGTTTCAGACGACTCTCCAGACACTACCATTGTTATGTCTCTCGAATCAGGGGAGTACATCATCCTGCTCAAGAAAGGTGGAGCCCTGCTTCGCGGACGGAAGAAATACGCAGAGCGATGGAGGACGGATGGCGGTTGAGAAGGCGGCTTGGAAAATGATACACTTACGCCAAAACGAGGTGAGATGATGCACAATGAGTTTACAGCAATCGTGGAACAGGCCGGGAAGTGGTTCATTGCCTACAGTCCCGAGATTCCGGGAGCTAACGGACAGGGTAAGACAAAGGCGGAATGCCTGAAGAACCTGGCTGAGGCCATCGATTTGATACTAGCTGATCGTCGGGAAGACGCACTGCGCGGTTTGCCGACAACAGCAATGCGGGAATTGGTGGCGGTTGGATGAAACGTAACGAACTCCTGCGACACCTACGCCAAAATGGGTGTTACCTGAAGCGCGAAGGTGGCTCCCATTCCCTTTGGGCGAGTGTCAACACAGGCAGGATTGAAGCCGTACCGAGGCACACCGATATCTCGGATCGCTTAGCCTTCAAAATATGCAAGTGTCTTTCCGTTCCCGATCCGAAATAAGGCAGAACCATGAAAGGGTTTCACGCGTGAACACGCCGTGAAACCCTGGTTGGACTAAGCGGGTTGGGGGAGGGCGCGCACGTGGCCCCATGGATTTATCAGGCCGCGCGGGTCCCGCATCCGCGCGGCCTGGCCGTTTTCAGGCGATGAGGTCTGCCCGCCGGCCGGGGAACGAGGCGCGCGGAAGCGCGGCGGCGGAGGCGCTCGCGGACCTGCGGGGCGCGTTTTCCCGCCCGGGCGCAAAGCGGCGGCGGGACGGCCGCGCGGGCGCGGCGTCCTGCCGGGGGCGTCGGGGATGTGCGGGCCGCGCTCACGCGGGAGGTCCTCTCGCGGCGGAGTGCGGGGATCGCGCCGGTTCGGGACGGAGTTGTTCCACCGCCTGCATCGGCGTCTTGCAGCGGCGGCAGACGGGCGCGGGCATGGGTTCGCGGGCGGGCTTGCCCGCGGGCGGCAGGGGCAGCTCCCGCGCGAGGGCGAGGCGCGCCTGGAGCAGGCGCAGGGCCTTGCGCCGCGAGCGCCGCGCCTGACGGCGGCGCGGCTGAAGGGGCCGCGCCTCCCTCCCTCGGGCGGCCGCGAGCGCTGAACCCGAACGCGGACGTGGAAGGCGCCGCGGCCGAGGCGCGGGCGGCGGGTAGGACGCTGGTGGTTGTTGCCGGGCACCCCTTGTGCGGCTATTGCACAAGGTTCGAGACTGCGTTGGCCGCCTCGGGAATGCCGGCTCGAGAGGACATCGTCCTTGTCCGCGAGCTGAACCCGTGGGAGTCCAACGCGGCCTACCGCTGGACGGGCGGAGGCAACGCGCCGATTATCCGCGTCACGCGCTGGGACTCCTCGGGCGGCCTGGTCTGTGACCGGAAACTGAACCGGCCCGGCGTGGCGGATCTAGCGGCCGCTCTGGATGCCTGCCTGTCACCGACTCAATGAGGTAGAGGGCGTTTCGTTTTTACTGGGTGGGGTGCAGGCGAAAAAAACCGTTTGCGCCCAACCTTATTGAAAATCAGAAGAGTTTAGTGGTGGAATTAGTGGTGGAATTTCAGACGTTTTCACAGGGAGTCAAAATTCACCCTTCAAAAAAGCCGAAAACGAAAAACCCCGTTTTCATTGGG
>DAOLNV010000152.1 GCA_035416745.1 Candidatus Hydrogenedentota bacterium
AGAGCGCCGCGCCGTTGCGTTTGATGGCGGGAAAGGTGTAGCCTCGCCGTGGTACCGCACACGTCGAGTTACCGGGGGGAGCCGAACACGGGCCGCGCGTCCTCGCCCTGGGACATGCCACGTTGCCGCCCACACTCGAGCAGTACGAAGAACCGGCTTGTTCAGACATAACGGTGGAAAGCATTGGATACTGCAATGAAGACTACACCTGCAAACGCAATTCAACGAATTGAAGACCACCCGATAAAGGCCTGTTACGTGGGCACGAACGCAGCCGCGCGCCTTGCTGACTTCGCATCGCAACACCTCGGGCGTTCCTGCTTGCTCGTCGCGGACGAGAACACCTTGGCCGCGGGGGGAGACAAGGCCGTTTCGGCGCTCAGCGCCGCAAATCGCCGTATCGCACACAAGACCTACGGTCCCGAGCCTCTTGACGCCACGGAAGAACTCGGCGACGAAGTCGCCGCATCCAGCCGGGACGTGGATTTCATCGTGGCCGTCGGTTCGGGCACGCTCTGCGATCTCGCCAAGCACGCGGGCACGAAACTTGGGAAACCATCGGTCCTATACGCGACGGCGGCGTCCATGAACGGCTATACTTCAGGCATCACCGCCCTCAAGGTGCGCGGCCTCAAGCGCACCACGCCGTGCGCCCCCGCCCTAGGGGTCTTCGCCGACCCGGAAGTGGTGGCGACCGCGCCGCAACGCATGGCGGCCGCGGGCGTCGCGGATTTCCTGTCCAAATGCTCGTCGGCATCGGATTGGCGGACCGCGCACTTACTCCGCAACGAGTACTTCTCGCCCATGGCGATGGCGTTTTACGAAGGCACGGTCGAACAGGTGCTTAACGCCGCGCCGGGCGTTGGCCGGGCCGACCTGGAAGCGCTGGCGGTCGTGCTCGAGGCGCTGCTGCTTTCAGGGTTGTCCATGCTCGCGGCCGGTTCCTCTTCACCGGCGTCGGGGGGCGAGCACCTGCTTTCGCACTATCTGGATATGAAGAGCGCCCTGTACGGGACTTCCCATGACCTGCATGGCGCGCAGGTCGGCGTAGGCACCGTTCACTGCCTCGGTCTGTGGGAGAGGATCCTGTCACTCGACCCGGCCGCCCTCGACGCGGACGCGTTGGCCGCGGCTCAACCGAACGAGGGCGAAATCCGCGCATGGATTGAACAAGATTGGGGCCCGGTTGCGGGCGAGGTACTCAAGCAATGGCAGGAGAAAGCCCTGCCGCCGCGGAAACTGCGCCACGAAATAGCGCATATCGCGTCGAAATACCAGACCTTGTGCGAGGGCGTGCGGAAGGACTATCTCCCGCCGGCTACGGTTGCCGAGGCCATCCGGGCGGCCGGAGGCCCTGTGACGCCCGAGGAACTCGACGCGCCCGCCGAAGAATTCCGAAAGGCCGTCAAACGGGCGCGGTTTATTCGGAACCGGTTCACCGTGCTCGATCTGGCCGCCGAGTTGGGGATTGAATGAACGTTGTCTTCCTGGCACTGCTTACGCTGCTCGCGGGGATCGAGGACGCGGAGCCGCGGGTTCCTCGAGCCGAAGCGGAGCGGGCCGCGGTCGAGCGCGTCCTCGAGAGCAAGCCCGTTCTCCTGGCGGAACACCGGGGATATCTGAGCTGGCTCGAGAAGCATCCTCCGATCGCCGCGGCCGAGGAGGCTTTCGTCTCGCTGATGCTCACGCAGGGGTTTTCACTGCCCGCCAACCGCTACGACGAAACCCTCGTGCGGTTTCCCGAGGCCGCGAGCCAGATGGATGGCTATTACGATTTCCTCGCGTCGGATTCCGGCGCGCGTGCGGCAATTGACGATTTGCACCGATTCGAACTGGCCCATCGCAGCGATGGCGGGGCTTGGGGCGCTGTGTTGACCTGTCTGCGCGCCAACCCCGCTGAAGCACTGACGTTTCTCGCGAATCCGCGATGGGTCAAGCCGATGCCGGAGGCGCTGCAACCGCTTGCCGACGCCGCGCGCAGGCACGAGCCGTCGGTGGAACGTCTGCGCACGGCCTTCCAGACGCTCGACGATAACGCTCTGGCCCATCTCCGCGTGTTTCCATGGTGGGAGACCGCTTACGACGCCGAAAGCCCCATAGGAACCCCTTTCGAGGCCCTGAACGCACATTTCAGGCGGTACCCGCATCGCTTCTGGGTGTGGCACCGGCGCGAACTTGCGCTCGCGGACGACCCCGGGGCGCGAGCGTGGATTCGCCATTGGCACCGCATCGTACGGCGGTCGCAGGGCCTGGACCGCGCCTATTGGGTCTACCTGGATGCGTTGCGCGAACAGCCCGAACGCGCCCAGACTGCCGAGACGCGCTGGCAAAAGGAGCATGGTGCGCCGCCGCAGTGGCCCCCGGACAACGACCCTCCCAGCTTGACGCCTCTATGGTTGCCTTCCAAGGAAATGCCTTCGGTCAAGAAGCTGGAACGTCTTGAAATCGAGACGCCCCCGCGTCCTCTTGCGCCGGGCCCGGACGAATTCACGCGCCCAACGCTCCCCACAAGGCCGGTCCCTCCCACGCGCCCGGTCAAGGAACAAGACACCGCTCAGCAGAGCGCCGGCGGCGGGCAATAGACGGGCCTACAGCTTCCAGGCCCTCGCAAACGCTTCGAAGGACCTGTCGTATGTTCTTTCCGCATCGGCTGGAAAACAGCAACCGGGCAGTTGGCGGCTTCTCAGATGGGTTTGGATGCATTCGCAGCACAAGGCGTGACGCGAACACCCGGGATACGAGCACGTGCAGAATGACATATTTCGATCTTTGTTCACGCATTCCGTTGCCATTCACAAAACCCTCCTGAAAAAATCGGTGTGACCATAAGACGTCCGCCAACCGGACGGGGCTTCCTCCGGCGGCATTCTACCAGAAAGGGTTCCGTTGGCAGCGGGTCACCGGCAGATGCCACGCAATGCGTGCCGCATCCGAGTTCGCGATGGTGCGCAACTTGAACATCCACTGTTCAGATTGCAGGCCCCGCTTGAGAGGTTGATGCCCAGCGCTGGCGGGCTCTTTCCCGCGGCGCCCGGGCGAAATCCGCCATGTTCCCCGGTTTGGCGCGTCCGTGTGGCCTCTTGTATAATGCGATGGATGCGACCGGCAGGGTTCAGCCACACCGAGCAGTGCAGAAGGAAGAAGTCATGTTTCCAAACGCGGATGAAGCCTTGATCGAGCAAGCCTATTCCAACGCGCAGGAGGTGTATGCCCAATACGGCGTGGACACCGCGCGGGCCATGGAGCGGCTGGCCGGCATTCCGATTTCTCTCCATTGCTGGCAGGGAGACGACGTGGGCGGGTTCGAGCGTATCGAGGCCGCTTCCGGTGGCGGCATCCAAGCCACGGGAAACTACCCGGGCAAGGCGCGCACCCCCGGCGAGCTGCGTCAGGACGCCGAGAAAGCGCTGAGTCTCATTCCCGGAAAGCATCGGTTCAACGTGCACGCCATGTATGCCGAAACCGGCGGGAAGAAAGTCGAGCGAAACGAGCTCCAACCCGAACATTTCCAGGGATGGATCGACTGGGCCAAGGCGAACGGGTTAGGGATGGATTTCAATCCCACGTGCTTTGCCCACCCGAAAGCCGACGACGGTTTCACCCTCTCGCACTATGACGAAGGGATTCGGAAGTTCTGGATCGAACACTGCATCGCCTGCCGCAAGATCGGCGCGCACATTGGACGCGAATTGGGCACCCCGTGCATTACAAACGTATGGATTCCCGACGGCTTCAAGGATATCCCCGCCGACAGGCAGACGCCCCGCGCCCTGCTCAAACAATCCCTGGATGCCGTGTTCGCGGAAGCCATCGATCCTAAGCACAATCTGGACGCCGTGGAATCCAAGTTGTTTGGAATCGGGTCCGAGTGTTATGTGGTGGGCTCCCACGAGTTCTACATGGGATACGCCATCAGGAACAACAAACTGCTTTGCCTTGACGCCGGACATTTTCATCCCACCGAGGGCATAGCCGACAAGATCTCGTCGGTGCTGCTGTATCTGGACGAGATCCTGCTGCACGTGAGCCGCGGAGTGCGGTGGGACAGCGACCATGTGGTGATCCTCTCCGACGACCTGCGAGCCATCGCGGAGGAGATCGTCCGGCATGATTTCGTCAAGCGGGTGCACATTGGCCTGGACTTTTTCGATGCCAGTATCAATCGGATCGCCGCATGGGTCACGGGCACGCGCGCCATGATCAAAGCACTGCTGCTCGCTCTCCTGGAACCCTCGGACAAGCTGGCCGAACTGGAGCGCTCGGGCGATTACACCGGGCGGCTCGCATTGCTCGAAGAACTTAAGACACTGCCCGCTGGCGCCGTCTGGGACTACTATTGCCGGAAACTCGAGGTCCCTGCGGGAACCACTTGGATCAACATCGTGAAACAATACGAGAAGGACGTGCTCTCCGCGCGCGGATAGCATTTGACCGTCAACGCGCACCGAAAACGGCCGCCGTCCGACGGTGTTTGCACGTCCTGGCACTCCTGAAACCGGCCGAAAGGGTACTATGGACTGGTATTACGCTGAAGGAAGCAAGCAAATAGGGCCGCTTGATGGGCGCAAGATGGGGCTGCTTGTCCAGCAGGGCACGATTAGGCCGGACACACTGGTATGGCGCGAAGGCCTCCCGAACTGGACCGCGGCAAGAAAGGCCGCGCCGAACCTGTTTCAAGGCGTGGCGCAACAACCTCAGGCTCCCGCTCAACAACCGCGGCCTGCCGGCGGCGGGCCGTCAGCACCCACTATAGGGATGAGCGGCGGATTCGGCCTTCAAGGCAACCTGGCAGACAGCCTGAAAGATATGCCGGGGACATCCGACCTCTTGGGCGGCCTCGAAGACCTTTCGAGTCTGCGCGGCCTCGCGGCGCTGGAAGATTCAGCAGGCGCCGGAGCAGCCCAGCGTGTCGGCGAAGAGTTTATCTGCGCCGCATGCGGAGCCATGAAACCGGGCACGGAGGCCGTGACATTTGAAGGCAAGATCCTGTGCAAGCAATGCGGCTACAACCTGGGCAAAGACGGCGGCGTTGCCTACACCGATGGCTCCTCGTTCTACAAGGAGAAAACCAAGCGCCACCCCGTGAAAGATTTCATGGCGTTCTATGCCCGCAATTCGCGTCAATTCATGGCGGCTGGCGCGGTTCTGGGCCTTCTGGCGCTCTTCATTGCCCTGCGCATGGCGGGCGCTGTTGGCGTAGCGCGTTATCTCCAGTATCCCCTTGCAGCAGCAATCATCGCGGCCGTGTACATGGGTAACGGTCTGAAACGGGCGTACGGCCGGACCATTCTTATCGCCACGGTCCTGACCCTTGCAGGAGAAGTGTTCTTGTTCCGCGGGAGCGGCCTCTTTCTTCTTGGTGCGCTTTCATTCCTCGCGGCGCATGCGGCGTTTCTCATCGCCTTCTGGATACGCGGCTTTTCGCTGGGATGGAGTATCGGAGCGGCGATCCCGCTATTGGGCATAAGCGCCGCGAGCTATTTCTGGCTTCACCAGCAAGCCTCCGTCGAGATGGAGGTCGCCATGATCGGGTTTGGCCTGGTGCTCACCGCAATGACCGTGTTCGGGATTGCCACGGTCGGCGCCGGAAGCAGTCTGACCATTATACTGGGCGTGATCGCCTTCTATGTTTCGGATATTCTGTTCGCACGCTCGCTTGTGCACGATCTTCTGTCCGGCTGGGGCAATACGGTGGGCGCCATACCATTACGCGACATTGCACTGATTCTGTTCGCATTCAGCATCTCGGCCGAACGCGAGCGCGTTGGCGCTTTGGAAGAGCAGGCAAAGGCCGCTCAGGCGCAGCCGCAGCCGTACGACCCCCTCGCAAACCTCTAACAAGAACTATTTCCCCGACAACGCGCTTTCGAGGTCGGCAGCGATGGCTTCAGCATGCTTGCGGTCGGCGATGTGCCTCGCAATGGAATAGGTATTGCCGTCCATTGTCGTGATTTCAACCGAGTAGTAGGTCTTGTTCCCGGATTGCATGTCGGAGCTCACCTTGACGGCCTCGATGTCGGCGTAATAGAAGGCCCGTTTCTTGGCGAACCCGAGCATGCTGCTCGTCACAGTCAAGACCTGGAAATTGGCCTCGAGCCGCTGCGCGCCGAACCACAGATCAAAAACGACGCAGCCGATTAAGAACCCGAAAAAGCAGAAAACGGCGGTGAAGAAAATGGGCGCGCCCGCTGCGACCATGAGGACAATCGCTCCTACCCAGATGGCGAAGAACACGGTGACAATTGCCGCCGTGCCCTTCAGCCGCGCCATGGGAAACTCATAACGCCGTCCGCCCGACACCAGGGTCGTGCGAAGGATGCCGGCTGCGCGCAATTCTTCGTCCAGCTCGGAAGGGTTCTGATATGCGGCAAGAGGTGTTTCGTGCGCCACGAAATCCTCCCGGCTGTCCGCCGTCTTGAATACGGGCACTTCGAACTGGGCCTTGTAATCCACGCCGGGGGTGGCCGCTCCTGCTTCGAGCCGCCAGAGAATGCGGTCGCTCAGATCGTCATCGCTGGTTCCCTGCGCATCGAAGGGAATGGTGAATTGTACGGGAATCGCCGAGCGGGCCATGCTCTGTTGAAGCGATTCGCGTTGTATCTCGCGCGAGTCCTGCCACAGCACGCTCTCGTGGGTCTCGCGATTCTTCCCGCTGCCTGTGATCCAACTTCGCACACAACTGAGCACCAGCTTGACGCTCTCCTCCGGCCGAAGATTGACGTTGGTGTGGATGACTCCCGCGAGCTGGCCGCCGATGACGCCCGGCACGGCAGCCATCTGGAATATCGAGTCGCCGTATTTGAGCCACCGCATGGCCGCCACGATTGCCCACGCGGCCAAACCGATTCCCACCGCCGGGAACAGCAACACAAGCAGTCCGGCGGCCTTATCCTCCCGCAGTGCCTGCGGCACGATGAAAATCGCCAACGAAAACGATATCAGGTTCCAGAAACCCGCAAATACAACGGCAAAAGCGGCGGCTGTCCTGGTCGAGCACGTCACCGTGCCTTTGGCCCACGCCTGGTTCCACTGCCAGGGCTGCCCGGGGAACCGTTCACGAAGATGGTTGTCGGCTCGCACCGTTTTCCACCCGTACACGGCAAAGCAGA
>DAOLNV010000153.1 GCA_035416745.1 Candidatus Hydrogenedentota bacterium
ACAAGGTGCGCGTGAAGATTTCTGAGGTGATACCGGAAACATACGTCGAGACTACGATATCGCGCCGGAAACGTTTCCGGAAACAACTGGCCGCGGAGTTGGCGAAGCAGGGCTGGGAACCCGTGCTTCATACGATACCGAATACCTATCAGAGGCATTGATCGGGACATACCTGCCACCCACCATCATCTGGAACTGACCTGATTCCTCAGAGTTGCCGACGAACAGACCCCGGCTTTTCGAGGCGCGCTAGATATGCTCGCCAGAGGTGATTTGACCTGGCGAGCCGAGAGACCCGAATCCTCGTCATCTTCGACACATGAGGCTCCGGGCCGGTTCAACAAAGCGGCCTATTGCCGGCGGTGACGGCGGGGCAATGCCTCTATCATATACGCCTCGCCGGGTGGGGATTTCACGCTTCAAATAGACCGCCCGTCTCAAGAACGATTCTTCCGAGGTCTTTGCATCAAGTTGGTCACTTGAACCGAACAGAGCGCCTGACCCAGTGCTCAATTTATGAGCGCACTGCTCAAATTCCAATGCCCCCCTGCGTCATTTTCTAGTTCCCTTGACTTGGATTGGCCCAGGAAATCGTGGTTCCTGCCCATGTCCCGACTTGGCACGGGGCATGCTTATTCCACGACGTGGTCGTGCTTGAGGCGCAGAGAGGAGTCCGCAAGTTTCTTATCGGCAAGCAGAGCGGGAACCATGTGTATGGGGGTACGAATGTGGATATCCATTCCTTTCCCGATCGCTACGGCCTGAGTCAGATGAAATGGTTTTGCCCAAGTGGCCTGAAAGACGGGCTTACAGATTCGGACACTTTTTGACCCTCTGTTTGCAGGTGAATATACTCATGTGTGAATGTGCGAGGAGAATTGTCCTGATTCGTGAGCCGAATGCGGGCAATTTGCGGCCGTGCGAGTTGCGATTCTTGAAGCAGGTTCATAGACTGTTATTGAAGCGCAAGGGGGCGTGAAGTCCCGGGTCTACCGTCGGCAGGGGGCATATGATGGTGACGCTTGAAGACCTTACTCCGGGGACTGCCGTACGCGGCATTGTCCCGGGTAGAATTGTAACCATCGAGGCGGTGAAGTGGATCGGGGACAGCGTCATCGAGGTCACCCACAAAGACTCGCAAGGCAACCTTGGCAACCAGCTACTGTACAGGGATCAAGAACCCAGCCTGGAAGTCGTGGAGCAAGGCCGCCCTTGGAGCTTTGATGGAGACGGCGAACTCCTCAAGCTGGTCTCTGAAGCATACCGAATCCGGCTGGCTTACCTGTTTGACCCGCTGCTCGCGGTCCATACGTCTATCATCGAACCGTTGCCCCACCAGATCACGGCGGTCTACCAGGAAATGTTACCGCGCCAACCATTGCGTTTTCTGCTTGCCGACGATCCGGGCGCGGGCAAGACCATTATGGCCGGGCTGTTCATCAAGGAACTGCTGATCCGCGGCGACCTGAAACGCTGCCTCATCGTCTGCCCGGGTAACCTGGTGGAGCAGTGGCAGGACGAGCTGTACCGGAAGTTCCACCTGCCCTTCGAGATCATGACGAACGAGGGCTTGAATGCAGCACGGACGGGCAACTGGTTCCTGGAAACGCCCCTGGCGATCTGCCGTCTCGACAAGCTCAGCCGGAATGAGGACATCAAGGCCAAGCTGGAAACGACCGACTGGGACCTGGTGGTCTGCGACGAAGCGCACAAGATGTCGGCCTCCTTTTTCTCGGGAGAGGTCAAGGCGACCAAGCGGTACAATCTTGGAAAGCTCCTCTCCGGCGTGGCGCGCCATTTTCTCCTGCTCACGGCGACCCCTCACAACGGCAAAGAGGAAGATTTCCAGCTGTTCATGGCGTTACTGGACGGCGACCGCTTCGAAGGCAAGTTCCGTGATGGGGTGCATGTCGTCGATGCCTCCGACCTTATGCGCCGCCTGGTCAAGGAGCAGCTCCTGAAGTTTGACGGCAGGCCCCTGTTCCCGGAACGCCGGGCATACACGGTTCAATACCGATTATCGGCTGCGGAGGCGCATCTCTACGCAGAGGTCACGGAGTACGTCAAGCAGGAGTTCAATCGCGCCGACAAGCTGGGTGACGACAGCCGGAAAGGGACGGTCGGCTTCGCGTTGACGATCCTGCAGCGGCGACTGGCCTCCTCCCCGGAGGCGATCTACCAGTCACTCCGGCGCAGACGCGAGCGTCTGGAAAAACGCCTGCGCGAGGAAGAACTCCTGAAGAGAGGGGCCGAGGTTGCATTGACTCCCGGCGCCAAGGCCCGGGAACTGACGGAAGAGGACCTTGAGGAACTCGATGATGCGCCCGACGCGGAGGTAGAAGCCCTGGAGGATGAAGTCGTCGACCTCGCCACGGCAGCGCAGACTATCGCGGAGTTAAAGGCGGAGATCGATACCCTCGTTCGGCTCGAGAAGCTGGCCCAGGAGGTCAGGCGAAGCGGCACGGACCGGAAGTGGGACGAACTTTCCAGGCTGCTGCAGAACAAGGCGGAGATGTTCGACGCGCAGGGCCATCGCCGCAAACTGGTAATCTTCACCGAGCACCGGGACACGCTCAAGTACCTCACCCAACGGATCCGCACGCTCCTGGGCCAGGATGAGGCCGTCGTGAATATTCAGGGCGGCATGCTGCGGGAAGAACGGCGCAAGGCGCAGGAGTCTTTCACCCAGGACAAGAACGTGCAGATACTGGTGGCCACGGATGCCGCGGGCGAGGGCATCAATCTTCAGCGTGCCCATCTGATGGTGAATTACGACCTCCCCTGGAACCCCAATCGATTGGAGCAGCGTTTCGGCCGCATCCACCGCATCGGACAGACGGAAGTGTGCCATATGTGGAACCTCGTGGCCGACGAAACGCGCGAAGGCGATGTCTACCGCAAGCTCCTTCTCAAGCTCGAACAGGAACGGGAAGCCTTGGGCGGCCAGGTGTTCGACGTGCTCGGGCAGATCACGTTCGAGAACCGTTCCCTGCGCTCCTTACTGGTGGAAGCCATCCGGTACGGCGACCTGCCCGAAGTCAAGGCACGGCTGGAAAGGGTCATCGAAAACGCGCTTGATTACACGAAGCTCAAGGAGCTCATTGACAGCCGCGCGCTGGTGCGCGACGCCATGGACGTCGCGCAGGTCTACAAGATCCGGGAGGAGATGGAACGCGCGGAAGCCCGCAAGCTGCAGCCCCACTTCATTCAGTCCTTCTTCCTGGAAGCCTTCCGGCAACTGGGCGGCAAAATACACGAACGCGAGACGAAGCGGTTTGAGATTACGCACGTGCCGGGCAAGGTGCGCGACCGCGATCGCCTGATCGGCACCGGTGAGCCCGTCCTGAAGAGTTACGAGCGGGTCACCTTCGAGAAGAATCTCATGCAGGTTCCCGGAAAGCCGCTGGCGTCTTTCTTATGCCCCGGCCATGCGTTGATGGATGCGGTTGTCGATCTCATTCTGGAGCGCCACCGCGACCTCCTCCGCCAGGGGGCGGTACTCGTCGACCCCAACGACGAGAGCCGGAATGTGCGCGCCCTTCTCTACATCGAGCACGCCATCCAGGATGCCCGCCTGAACCAGTCCGGAGGCCAGCGCGTCGTATCCAAGCAGATGCAATTCGTAGAGATGGACTCGGAGGGAAGAGCAACCAAGGCGGGGTATGCCCCCTATCTGGACTACCGTGCGCCTGCCGAAGACGAATTGTCGGTGGCGAACCCCCTGCTGGAGCAGTCCTGGCTGTCGCGCAATCTTGAGACAGAAGCCCTCAGATATGCCGTCACCCAGCTCGTGCCGGCCCATATTCAGGAAGTGCGCCAGCGCAAGGAAGCCATGATCGACAAGACCCTGGAGCAGGTCAAGGCGCGGCTTACCGCCGAAATCAACTACTGGGACCATCGCGCGCAGGAATTGAAGGCCCAGGAGGCCGCGGGAAAGCAGCCGCGGATGAACTCGCAGAAAGCCCAGGAACGGGCCGACGAACTGGCGGCGCGCCTGCGCAAACGCCTCGAAGAACTCGAACAGGAACGCCACATTTCTCCGGCGCCTCCCGTTGTCATTGGCGGCGTGCTGGTTGTGCCCGAAGGACTCCTTGAAGAGCTTAAGGGCAGTGACGCGCGGGCGGCGGCGGAACTCGCGGAGGAGAAGAAGAAAGTCGAGTCGGCTGCAATGGCCGCTGTCATGGAGGCGGAACGCCGCCTGGGCAACGAACCGCGTGACGTGAGCAGCGAGAACTGCGGCTACGACATCGAATCGGTCATTCCCAACGGGGGCGGTAAGCTGCGGTTCATCGAGGTCAAAGGACGCTGGGCCGATGCCGACACGGTCACTGTCACCAAGAACGAGATCCTGACGGCACTCAATAAGCCCGACGATTTCATTCTCGCTCTTGTGAAGGTGGACGGCGAGGTGGCCCAGGTGTGTTACGTGCGCAAGCCGTTCACGTCGCCGCCGGATTTCGGCGCGACAAGCGTCAACTATCGCATTGACGCGCTCATGGAAAATGCGGAAGAGTTGTAAATATGGCGCCGCGCCTTGGATGAGACAGTCTTCGGAAATGTCAATGCCTCTATGCAATGGCGGCGGCGGTGTTTTGAAGGCTTATGAAGTCTGCGTTAATGCGAGGGAATTGAGCGCGCATGAGTGAAAATCGGCATTCCTGGATTGAGGTAGCTCCCGCAGAACTGGGGGAAGCTCTCGGGCAATTGACAAGGCTCCCCAAACCGCGGAAGCGCGTCCGGAAGGCCATCGTTTCCCTCGAGAACATGGAGCTGGTCCTGAGCGACGGTCTCAACACGGTTAAGGTGAAAGGCTCGGGCCTGTGGCCGGTGCCTGCCGTCATGGCCTACCCGGCTTTCAATGTCCTGGCCAAGGTAGCAAAGCTCGCGGACCAAGAGAAGCCGTTCGTTCTCGAAGGCGTTGGCAATCAGGTCAAAGCCGGCAACGCCACCTTTGCGTGCAGCTTCCAGAGGGCGGAAATCAACGTGCAGGGCGTGCTGTCGTCAGAGCGCGAGAGACAACGGGTCACGGAAGACAATGCGGACATTTTCGGCACGGGCTCGGCAGGACAGTTTGGTTCAGCGTGGTTCCTGCGCCAGATCAAGGAACTGTATCCCGACGCCGACACCGGTTCTGCGGTCGAGTATGTCTTGGTGACGATACCGGCTTTCCCGAATCTTGTTATCCATGTGCGGCCCGCCTGGGCCGAGTTTCGTATCGCGGCAGACCCTGCCGCCGCTCCGATGGACTGGCGGACTTCGAGCGAGCTGTGGAAACGATTTGGGTATCCCGTTATTGGTGAGTTGGGGGTCGACGCACTCCTTCGTTGGGCTGGTAAGATTGCGGCCAGGAAGATTAATCAGAAGGCCAACGAGACGCGATGATGAGAATCATGCAAGCAAGATGCCCGCGCTCCCAGGGGCGCTCCCGGGGCGCTACGCAAAGGAATCTTAATGGAACAGCGAAAGAAACTGATTGAAGTTGCGTTGCCGTTGGAGGCGATCAACGAGGCGTCGGCGCGGGAGAAGTCCATCCGGCACGGGCATCCGAGCACGCTGCACTTGTGGTGGGCGCGGCGGCCGTTGGCGGCGGCAAGGGCGGTCATCTTTGCCCAGATGGTCGACGACCCGTCGGGGTACGTGGACGAACTTCAGGCCGACCCGGTCAAACGGGCGGCCGCCGAGAAGGAACTGAAGAAGCGCCAGGCCGAATACACGGCTAAGCAGAAGCTTGCGAAAACGGCGGCGGTCCCGGAGCCGGAACCCACCCTCGACGGCGTTCTCGCCGAATTGGAGCGTAAACGGCTGTTCGCCATTATCGAGGACATGGTCCGGTGGGAAAATACCACCAACGAGGCGGTGCTGAACAAGGCGCGCACCGAGATCTGGAGCAGTTGGAAGCGGGCCTGCAAAGAGAATGCCGGACACCCTCGGGCGGACGAACTCTTCAATTCGGACAAACTGCCGGGGTTCCACGACCCCTTTGCCGGCGGCGGGGCGTTGCCGTTGGAAGCCCAGCGGCTCGGCCTGGAAGCCCATGCCAGTGACCTCAACCCCGTGGCGGTGCTCATCAACAAGGCCATGATCGAGATCCCGCCCAGGTTCGCGGGCATGCCGCCGGTGAACCCGGAGGAGAGAAGAGAGTGGAGAGGGGAGAGAAAAGAGGCGGGAGGGGAGAGAAAAGAGGCGGGAGGAGAGAGAAAAGAGGCGGGAGAAGAGAGAAAAGAGGGAAGGAGGGGGAAAGGCGGTGCATTATCGGGACTTGATTGTGTGGCGGAAGGCGATGGAGGCGGCGCGCGAGGTCTATCGGCTGGTTCCGGATCTGCCCAGGGAAGAGCTCTACGGGATGCGGTCCCAATTGACGCGGGCAGCCGTATCGATACCGGCGAACATCGCGGAAGGTTGGACGCGGGAATCAAAACGGGAGAAAAGCCAGTTCCTTGCGATAGCCCAGGGCTCGCTGGCGGAAGCAGAGACGCTTCTCACGCTGTGCGAACAGGTGGGGTGGGTTCCGGAGGGGGAGACAGGGACGCTTCGTGCTCTATTGGACGAGGTCAGCCGGATGCTGACGGTTATGCGCCGAAAGAATCGGGCGTAACTCGTCCTTCGGGTCTCGCTTCTCACTCCTCTCAACTCTTTTCTCGCGAGTGGCGCGGCGCCCAAGGTCTCGCCGAGGACGTGCGCTATTACGGACAGTGGATGCGCGACGAGGCCGAAAAACGCATCGGCCACCTCTATCCCAAAGCCGAGATCACGGAAGACCTCGTCCGCGAACGCCCCGACCTGAAATCGTATCTTGGTAAGAAGCTCACCGTCATCGCATGGATCTGGGCGCGCACCGTAAAGAGTCCCAATCCGGCATTCAAAGACGTCGACGTGCCGCTTGCCTCCACATTCATGCTTTCCACGAAGAAGGGTAAAGAGGCGTATGTGGAGGTTGAGAAACGAGGGGAGAGAAGTGAGAAACGAG
>DAOLNV010000154.1 GCA_035416745.1 Candidatus Hydrogenedentota bacterium
TCGCAGACTTCCCAGCGGCGCAGGCCTATGCGGGAGAGGTAGGTCGGGATCACCTGGAACGCAGGATCCACGCTTGGCACAGCCTCGATGAATTTCCGTTTGTGTTCGCCCTCGGCGTCGCACAGGATGGTGAGCGAACCGCCTTCGCCGCCCGCTCCGTTGACCTTCCAGCCCACGGCGCCGTACCTGCGGGCCACTTCGATGACCGCTCTGGCTTCCTCGGACACGAGCTTGGGATGCAGGGCGGCCTGGGCCTCGGTGTTGCGGATCATCGCCGCGCCCAAGGCATTGAAGTCGCCGGCGTACGCGGCGTTCTTTCCGTCCACCGCCGCCTGGCGCAGCGGTTCGAGGACCGACTTGTCGGCGTTCTTGCTTTCGAGACGCTCAATAACGCGTCCATGCACTTCGCTGGACGAGTGGCTTCTCCCGAGATAGACCAGCACAAGCCGCCGCTCGAGTTCCCACCAGACGGAATCCGAGACCAGGATGTTGGACACGCTTGCCAAGGGATACTGGTACATTTCGATAAAACAGATCCCGCCGTGGGCCGAACAGATCTGGTCTTGAATGCCGCATTGCAGGCCCAGTTTTTCGGTTTCGACGCGGTGGGCGAGGCGGGCGATTTCGTGGGGCGTGCGGCGTCCGGGGGTCAGCAGGTCCAGCGCCCCCAGCAACGCGGTGGTGATGGCGGCCGACGTGCCTGTCGAGCAGCCGCCCGGCGCGCGCGAGTAGAGGTTGATCTCGAAGCTGAGGTTATTGGGCAGGTTCATGATATCGATCGAGGCCTCGAGCAGGGGATGCCGGTTATACGCGATTTTGTGCGGGTCGATAGCGTAGCTTTCGTGGTAATTCTCGGCATGGATAAGGATGCGCGGAGTGTCGGACTGGGTTTCGCGCACGTATATCTGGACTTCGGCGTAGGGATAAACGCCGATGTTGAAGACAGCGCCGGTCTCGGCAAACCAGGTGTCGGTCCATCCGCCGAGATCGCAGATCCGAATCGGCGCCATTGCGTTGATCACGCGTCGCGGCTTGTCCATGGTGCGCGTTCCTTCCTTGTTGTGGCACGTATCCTCCGTAGCTTACTTCATGGGCATAAGACCGGGCAACTGCGCCGCGCGAGGGCGCCGCGCGAGGGCCGTTCAATTGACACTGCGGGGGGGTTCGGCTAGCATCTGCATGCATTGTTTCTTGGCCATAATCAGGATGGGCAGTTATGGATACTTCTCGCAGTGTCATCGTGCGTTTTGTCAGGAATCACCGGCTGGGATTGCGCGAGTTGGCGGTGTTCCTGGCCGTGTTGGGCTTCTTTTTTGTGTCGGGGGCATGCGGATTGTTGTACCAGGTGATCTGGACGCGCAAGCTGGTGCTTCTTTTCGGCACGGCAGCCTACGCGGTGAGCACGGTGTTGTCGATCTACTTTCTTGGCCTGGCGCTGGGGAGCCTGTGGGGCGGCCGCCTGGCGGACCGCATCAAGAATCCGCTCGGGTTGTATGGTTTGTTCGAGGTCCTCATCGGCGCGTGGGCGGTCCTGTTTATCCTTGCAATCGGCCCGGCGGAAGGTTTGATTGTGCCTGCCTTGCGCGCATTTGCGGGGCAACGCGCTGTTGCCATCGGGTTGCGCGCGGTCATGTCGCTCGGGTTTCTGTTGGTGCCGGTGGTGCTGATGGGGGCCACCCTGCCGCTGCTGGCGAAGTTCGTGAGCACCAGTGCGCGCACGCGTGGTTTGCGCATTGGAACGCTATACAGCATCAACACTTTCGGGGCGGTCTCGGGCTGCGCGTTCACGGGGTTCTGGTTGTTATCGGAGTTTGGCTATTTTCGTACGACGCTGGTGGGCGCGGCAGCCAATGCCGTGGCGGGCCTGCTGGCGATCGGGCTGTCGAAGCTGGCGGCACAGGGCGCGGCGCCTGCCACGACTGCCGAATCCACACTTGAGACGGCCGGCACATCGTTTTCGGGGGGAAGGGCAGCCCTTGTTGTAGGCGTGTTCGCGCTGTCGGGATTCTGCGCGCTGGCGCTCGAGGTGGTTTGGACGCGGCTGTTGGTCCTGGTGTTCACAGGTACAACATACGCCTTCACGACGATGCTCGTGGCGATGTTGTGCGGCATCGCGGTAGGGAGCGCCGTTGCGGCGTTCGTGGCGGATCGTGTGAAGAGCCCAGCAGTGGCGTTTGGCGTAATCGAGATGTTGATAGGCGTTGCGTGCATTCTGATGCTGCGGGATTTCGCCCGGATTGCGGGCCAGATGGGCCCCATGATGCAGGAAGTGGGCTACAAATGGGCGGGCGTGCTCCGTGGGAAGTTCCTGCTCTCGTTCTCGGTGCTGTTTCTGCCGACGTTTCTGTTCGGGATGACGTTTCCGTTTGTTGTACGGGCGGTGACGGCGGGGCGGGAACGTCTCGGCCGCGACATCGGCCGCGTGTACAGCGCCAATACGCTTGGGGGAGTGCTTGGGAGCCTTGCGGGGGGGTTCTTGATCATTCCGCTGCTCGGGACGCACTGGGGCGTCGTAGCGCTTGCGGGGGCGCTGTTCGGGGGCGGGCTTGTCGTGACGCTGGCCAGCCCGGCGCGCTCGCCCGTGCGCAAGGGAATCGCCATAGTGGGCGCGGTGGTATTGCTTGCGGCTGCGGTGTTCTCGATGCCCGGCAACGTGGGGATGGCGGTCAACAAGGCCTACCTGCCCGAGAAGAGCCAGATATTGCACTACGACGAGGGCGTTGAAGGCACGGTCGTGGTAGCCGAGGAGAAGGAAGAGGACGGCGTCGAAGCGGGCAGGTACCTGTGGATCAACGCCATGCAGGCGACGGCGTCGATCGAAAAGGGGGTGCGGATGAACCGGCTGCAGGGGGCGTTGCCGCTGATGTTCTCCCACGAGCCCGAGAATGTGCTGTTCATGTGTTTTGGGTCGGGGATCACGGCGGGCACGCTGGGTTTGTCCGACGCGTTCAAACACATTGACGCGGTCGAGCTGTCTAAAGAGGTACTCGGGGCTGCCCGCTATTTCACGGCCGACAACCTCAACGTGATCGCGAATCCGAAGATCGAGTTCATCATTGATGACGGACGGAACTTTCTGTTGACCAGCGGGGAACAGTACGATTTGATCACGTTCGAGCCCATGCCGCTGGCACAGGCAGGGGTCTCGACGTTCTACACGCGGGAATACTACGAGTTGTGTCTCGCCCATCTGGCGCCGGGGGGGGTGGTTTCGCAATGGGTGCCGCTTCACAGCCTGAACCCTGAGATCGTGCGGTCTTTGGTCTACACCTTCACCACGGTGTTCCCCGATTACTGTGCATGGTTCGTCAATGCGGACCTGTTCTTGACGGGGTCGAATCAACCTCTGGTCATCGAGCTGGCGGCTCTGCGCAGGCGGCTCGAGAATCCGGCTGTCTCCCAAGCCCTTGCCGCGGCAGGGTTTCACGATATCCCCGAGCTTCTGGCGAGCTATTTCATGGGCAAGGCAGCCATTGACGTCTATGCCGAGGGCGGCCGCCTCATGACGGACGACCGGCCCTGGGCGGAATTTGCCGCGCCGAAGCTCATGTACGAGCGGCACGTGTCTGAGGCGCTCGAGGAACTCATCCCCCATTTCGAAAGCCCTCTCGACCGCATTTCGCTGGAGGGGACGCCGGAGGATGCCCGGGAACCGTTCCGCGGCGCCATGGAACGCCGCTATGCAGCGCGGCGCATCGACCTGGACGGCATCAACGAGTATTACGGCGGCATGATGGGCAGCAACCAAGAGGATCATTTCATTGAGGCACTGAAAGCCGATCCCGAGGATTTCTGCGCCCAATACTACCTGTTGCAGATCGTGCCGACCGTCGCCAAACAATACATGCGCTGGGAGGAATACGACAAGGGTATCGACTTGCTGGCCAAGACCTTGACCGTTCTGCCGGACAATCTTGGACTCATGCTGACCCTGGCGGATTTTTACTACGCAAAGGGGGATATGCCTCAGGCCTTGAGTCAGTACATGCTCTACAAGAACCGGGGGGGCGGCGACCAACAGGCCCTCCTACGTATCCAGGAAATGGCTCCCGAGGCTTCCCAGAGAGATGCATCGCCGGGCGACGCCGCGCCTGCTGCGCCGCAAAAACCAACTAACTAGTTGTGAAATAATCTCTTGTGCATGCTGGGCCGGGCTTCTCTACTGCTAAAGTTCTCCTCCGGATTTACCGATATACGGGTATGAAAGGCGTGAACACGGACGTTCACGGAAGACTGCTAGGGAGAGCTCAGAATGTTTGGCGTCAATGGCATAGCCAATATGCCCGAGCCTTCCACCGTACGCAAGGCGGAGGTTTCGGCCCCCCGGAAGGATATCGTGGCGGCGAGCACGGCCGCTGACGGCCTGGACATCAGCCGGGAAGCCCAAGCCGCTGCCGGGGCGGTTCAGGCGGCACGCCAGGACTCGCTGGCTGACGAAGTGCGTGCGGAGCGAGTCGCCGAAGCGAAGCGCAACCTCGAACAGGGTACTCATCGCGTTCAGGAGATCGTCAAACTCGTGGCCGCTCGTATGGCGAAGCAACTCGCACTCTAGGAAATCAAGGAAAGGGTTGACAGGCAAAGAGTTACATTCCCGCGGCGCATTTGAACCCATGATTGGAACGAATGCGCCGGGGGCATTTGTGTGTCCAAACGCCCTCCGCGTTCAGATGGGTTCGGTCCCCCCCGCTGGTCTTCATCCCGCCGTACGTAGCCCTGTCGTGCTCTCGGGCCTGTTCATTTCTTCTGTTTGAACAGCCAGCGGATGGCTTTCTTGTTTCGGTAAGCGGGGTCCCAGGAATTGTGGTCGGTTTTTTCGAATTCCGTGTACTGGACATCGCCGCCGGCTTGTTTGACGGCCTCTACCATTTTCCGGGATTCCTCCGGCTTGACGGTGGTGTCGTCGGCGCCGTGGAAGGCCCAGATGGGGACCTTTGCGAGGGCCGGGGCGTCTTCGAGCCTGCCGCCGCCGCAGATGGGCATGAGGGCGGCCCAGCGGTCGATATGCTGCGCCCCGAACAGCCACGTTGCATACCCGCCCATGGACAGGCCGGTCAGGTAGACGCGAGCGGGGTCGATGTTGTATTGCTGGAGTGTCAGTTCGTAGGCGCGCTCAACGTCCTCGGCGGCCTTATCCCACCACACGCCCTCGGGACACTGCGGCATGACCACCACTGCCGGGAACCAGTCGGCGTAGCGGCGAATCGCGCTGGGCAGGCCGACCTCGGTCTGGATGAGGCCATCGTCGCCGCGCTCGCCGGCGCCGTGCAAAAACACGATAAGCGGCCACCGCTTCAACGGGTCGTATTCGCGGGGCACGTACACCGCGTACAAGCGAGTCTCGCCGCGCGTTTCCATGGTCTTATTGATGAATCCCGTCGGGATGCCCCGTTCTTCCGCGATGTTTCCTTTCATGGTGGTCGCACATCCTCCAACCCATAGAGCGCCCATCACGAGCGTTGTTGCGCAAACGATTCGTTTCGTCATGTTCCCGCCCCCAATATG
>DAOLNV010000155.1 GCA_035416745.1 Candidatus Hydrogenedentota bacterium
TCTTTCAGACAAGGGAGGGCAGGTTTCAACTTCCGGAAGAGCCAGTCGCGCAGGCCGTGAACGGTGGGGTCGGCCAGGTCCTCGATCTCGTTCAAGACCGCATGGTCGATTTGTTCATACAGGGGATTGAAGGCGGCCGTGATGTCGCCGTAGTCGATCAACCAGGCGGGTTCCGATAAAACCTCGCCTTCAACCACGAGCGTGATATCGAAGCTGTGGCCGTGGAGACGGCTGGTTTTCTCGTTGCCCCGGGGATTGTGATGCGCCGCCTCGGCAAAGAAAGACTTGGTCAGCTCGACGTTCAATCAGACTCCTTTCTGGTCCGGGGGCCAGACAAACTTGTGCAACTGCAGCTGAAACCGGACATCGAGGCCGTCTTCCAGGAGCCATTCGACCAGTACCTGGGGATCGAGGACGCCGAAAACAGGCGCGAACAAGACGGCGTTGCAGCGGGCCGCGAGGTTGTGCGCGCGGAGCACGTCGCGGCTCCATTCGTAGTCGTCGCGGTCGGAAATCACGAATTTCACTTCATCGCGGGGACTCAGCGCGTCCAGGTTGGCCCAGTCGTTCATATCGGACTCGCCGCTGCCCGGGCATTTGAGGTCCATAACCTTGATTACTTCCCGGGGCAGGGCGGCGATGGGCAGGGACCCGCTCGTTTCGCACAGGACGGTGTACCCCTCGGCCAGGAGGGCCTCCGCGAGGGCCGGGCAGCCCTTTTGGAGCAGGGGTTCGCCGCCCGTGATTTCGACCAGGGGGCACCCCAGGCGGCGGCACTCCTCGAGAACCTCGGCTATGGTCATGTTGTCGCCATGATGAAACGCGTACTCGGTGTCACACCAGACGCATCGCAAGTTGCAGCCCGTCAACCGGATAAAGGTGCAGGGCCTGCCGGCCCACGTGGATTCGCCCTGGACGCTGCGGTAGATCTCGGTTACGAGAATCGTGGTCTCAGGGGCGTCCTGCGGCGAATCCGCGGAACCCTTCTTGACATTGCCCGGCTGTAACGATGGTGGAGTCATGAGCAGCCCTCTTCTGCGCGTGGAATACCGGTCATGCGGCCCATTATAAGAAACCGGTGTGCCGCCAATCACATTTCAAACGCGGACCGGACTTTACCTGTTCCGGCAGGGAGTCTAGAATAGTCTGCAGTCTCCGGGGATTTGAACGAAAGGACGTGCCATGAAGAACGGGGTTCGGGTGACAGTTTGGAACGAGGGCGTACACGAGAAAAGCGACCAGAAGGTCGCCAGCATCTATCCCGACGGCATGGGTAAGGCTATCGCCGCCTATCTTGCCCAACAACCCGGGATCGCCTCGGTGCGCGTGGCGGAACTCAACGACAAGGGCCAGGGCCTCACCGATGAGATCCTGGACGGCACCGATGTTATGACATGGTGGGGCCATCTCGCCCACGACAAGGTCACCGACGACAACGCCGACAAGGTCAAGCAGCGGGTCCTGGACGGCATGGGCCTCGTTGTGCTTCATTCGGGCCACTTCTCGAAGGTCTTCAAGGGGCTCATGGGCACCGGCTGCAACCTCAAGTGGCGCGAAGACGGCGGGAAGGAACGTCTCTGGGTGGTCGATCCGGCCCATCCCATCGCCTCCGGGCTCCCCGAATACTTTGAATTGCCCGAAACCGAGATGTACGGCGAACATTTCGACATCCCCCAGCCTGACCAGCTCGTATTCATCAGTTGGTTCGAGGGCGGAGAGGTATTTCGGAGCGGATGCTGCTGGCACCGCGGCATGGGCAAGATCTTTTATTTTCGCCCGGGCCATGAAACGTTCCCCATCTACCACAACGAGACCGTGCTGAACGTCATCTGCAACGGGGTCAAATGGGCGGCTCCCTCGGGCCTCAAGCAGGTCGTCCGCGGCAACGTAAAAGCCCTCGAGAAGATGGCGAAATAGCGCCAGGCCTTCGAATAAACCCGGAATATCGGGTGCAGGAGTCCAAAGGGGTGGCCTTTTCGTGATCAGGCGCGGCCCCTGACGCCATTCGAGTAATGTCATGCGACCACCGGCCCTGAGACTGTCCGACAAGCAGAAAGCGCTCCTGACGCGCCAGCTTACTTACGCGTACGAAGGAGGTATCCCGGCCAAGCGCGCCTTCGAGCTGATGATCGAGGAAAGCCGCGGCCGCAGCCTCAGAGTTCTCGCGCAGGACATCGCCAACGCGATTGGATGCGGGTACTCGCTCGAAGAAGCATTGCGGGCCCGGGGCGGCGCACTGGACGGCTTTTTCGTCGATCTCGTGGCCGCGGGCGAGCGCGCGGGGAAACTGTCCGACGTTCTCGAGACCTTGTGCCTGTGGTACGAGGAGCAATTAGCATTCCGCCGTATGCTCTCCTATCAGTTCAGTTACTACATCGTCCTCTTCACGGTTATCGGCTTCTTCCTCTATCCCTGCATTGCGGTGTTTCTCACCGGGGCCTCGCCCATGCTGCTGGTGCACGCGGCGATCCGGTTCGCAATGTTCGCAGCAATCGTCTACGCGCTGTTTCGGATAGGGGTATTCAGATGGTTCAGCGCGCACACGTGGCCGCTTTCGGGCCTTGCCAAACAACTCAATCTCAGCCGCTTCTGCCGTGTCCTCGCCCTGACCTACGGCCGTTTGTCTTTTCACGAGAGCTGGACCCGCGCTACCGAGTCCGTCTGGGACAAGCGCGCCCAGCGCCATCTCATGCGGGTGCCGGACCGTGTCCGCGAGGGTGCAACGCTTGGGCAGGCCATAGTCGAATGCCCGGTTCTGCCTGACATGGTCAAACAAATGATCGTAACCGCCGAGAAGACGGGCAACGCCGACGAGTGCTTCGGGAAAGCCTCCGAATACCTTCGGAACGAGGCCATGCACCGCGCGCACGTCCTTTCCCTTTCTATTGGCACGGCGATCATCATCGCTGGCGTTGTCTTGCAGGCCCTGGGGGCCGGATTCGCCCTCGGGAAGGTGATTTTCTGGTAGGCTGGCGTAAACCTAGCGGATTGCGCGGCCGTTTGCTACAATCGTGCGTGGTTTGTCTCACACGCGCCGATGCAGGAGTGCTGTATGGGCCTGTTTTCCTCGCAGATACCGGCCAAGAAGATGGTGCCGCTATGCCGGCAGCTCGCGACGTCGTACGACGCGGGCATTCCGATCGTGCGCTCGCTCGAAATCATTGGGCAGCAGCAGCAGGACTCCCGGATTCGCCACATTTTCCAGCAGATGTCCGATTGCGTAAGAAGCGGCGACACGCTGGAGCAGGCGGCGCGCAAACAGAGCAAGTATTTCCCCAATTTCTTCATAGAGCTTATCGCCAGCGGCGAAATCGGCGGCCGGCTCGACGTGATGCTCCGGGATCTGGCTGATTATTACGAGGACCGCCTGGAACGCCAGCGCCGTGTTGTGCGCGTGATGACCCTGCCAGCCATCGAGCTAGCCGCCGCCTGGTTCCTGGGCACGTTCGCCTTGCGCCTTCTCGGACAGTTGACCGGTCTTCTATCGGGCCAAGCCGGCAGGGGGTTCGATTTCGGCGCATTCTTCAAGGATTACGGGTGGTTCCAGACAAAATCGCTCGGTGTTTTCGCGATTCTTTTCGCCATCATCGTGATTCTGTCGCGCATGGGCATCTTCGGCTGGGTGACCGGCCTGTTTACCACGCACATCTTTCCGATGTCCGCCGTCACCAAGCGGTTCGCCCTCGCGCGGTTTTTCCGGAGCCTGTCGTTGCTGCTGGGCGCCGGGGTATACGTGCCGGCAGCCATCGAGCGGTCCGCGGCCGTTTCCGCAAACCCCTACATCGAGCGCGACCTGCTCAAGACCATTCCGCTGATAAAAGAAGGCAGGACCCTCGTCGAAGCGTTCCGGCAGACCAAGTATCTGACCCCGACGGCGCGCGAAATGCTGCTGGTCGGCGAACAGTCCGGAAAACTCGACGAAGCCCTGCGCAAAGTCGCCGATTACCATTTTGAAGAAGCCAACCAGGCCGTGGATATCGCGTCGAAGATCTTCGGCGTATTGATTGTGCTTGCCGTGGCGCTTACGATCGGCTATATCATTATTACGTTTTACACGGGTTTTTATACGGAGGCATAATGAATGAACTCGGGATTTAACGAACCGGATTTTGACTCTGCCGCTGAAGGCAAAGACCGCACCCTCTGGTGGTGGGCGGCCGCGGGCATCCTTGCCGTGGTACTGATTGGCGTGCTCTTCATTTGGGGAAGGGGCGACCCGAACGTGTCCCGTGTGCGTCTGCGACACATCCTGATTTCGTTCGACGCCAACGATCCGGCCGACCGTGCCCGTGCGCTGGAGCTGGCCGAAGCACTCCGCAAACGCATTCTCGAGGGCGAGAGTTTCAGCAAGCTGGCCAAGGAATATTCCAACGACCCCCTGAGCGCCAGCCGCGGCGGCGATCTCAACTATCACAAGAAGGGCGAACTCGACACGGCTATCGAAGACTACGCCTGGAGCGCTCCTGTCGGCGAGTTGAGCGGTGTGCTGCAAACGAGTTACGGCTATCATCTCGTACGCGTCGAGGACCGGCACCTCTCCGATGCCGACGCATATGACCTGGAGATGAAAAAGCGCGCTATGGAGGGGGAAAACGCCCAAAGGCAGTAGGCAAAGGCCCAGAGACAAAAGAGGCCCCGCCGTTCAGCTTCGAGCTCGAGCGGCGGGGCGTTTTTTGGCGTCACGTCTTCGAGTAGAACTTCTGGAGGTTTTGTATAACCGTGGGAAAGTTCAGCCAGTCCTGAAAAAACGCCGAAAGCAGGAGAATCACAATCGTTTCTGCGGGGTCCAAATCGCCCATATCGTTGCCGCCGATGGCTGCCCGTACCGGCATCCTGGATATTCGGCCAATATGCTTCATTGCCATTCCTTCCTCTGGGGCCCATTGCATCGCTTCCCGCGCAACGCAGAAGACTCTATCATACCGCGCCGGGAGGGTCCAATAGGGTGAGGGAGACCCGAATCGCCAGATAAGAAAGTCCTCGCGGGGGGGATCGTATTGTCTCCATGAAGACAAGAACAAACGCACACGGAGACACAGGGAACACGAGAA
>DAOLNV010000156.1 GCA_035416745.1 Candidatus Hydrogenedentota bacterium
CCACAGCCCCGGCATCGTGCGCTCCAGGACAAATCCCGTCGCAAACGGCAGGGCCGCACACAGACCCCACGACAACAATTGTACCCGCGGCCCCTCGGGATTTTTCTTAAACGCCTGCCAGATGTGGGGCGCCAGAAACGCCGCCAGCGGCCAGAACAACAGCGCCTGGCTGTGTTCAAACTGGACCGCTGCCGCCCAGCAGGTTGTGCCTGCCAGGTACAACAGCGCCACCGCCGTGGAGTCAAGCACGTACACCAGCGGGCCGCCCAGGATGATCCAGGTCAGCAGGAACGTGCTCATGTCGCCCTTGATGTGGTAGGTCTGGCTGATCAGTGAGATGCAGGCGCCCACCGCCAACGCCAGAAACACTCCGCTCCCTTCGCGCCACGGCGTTGATCGCGATCGGCACAGCAGCGTCCACCATACGAGGGCCTGGCCCGCCATGAGGGGCATGAACGACAAGACCGTCCTAATGGGCCGTCCCAGCGTGTTCCAGTTGTGGGCCAACAACAGGATAATGCCGAGCCCTATCGATGCGGCGCCCAGAATGCTGAACAACAACAGGGCGGTGCTTCGTTTGGAGCGTATCGACACGGGACCGTAGTGGGCCCGTAACTGCTCGATTATCTCGACGGACAGGATGCCGGCTGCATTCAGTTCGGCAAACTCGCCGTAGAGCCACGCGATTGCCTTTCTTCTGCTCATCGGTTCCATCCTTCTTTTGGCGATGCAGCCGTTACTCTTTGGTGGCTTTGCCTTCCGCTTGCATGAGCGTTGCGCCTTGGTCGCTCATTATCTGTATACCCCATTCCATAACGCCACTGTCCATAAACCGGTAAAACGAGGTCGTAAAGGCCTTCGCCGAGGGTTCACTCTTTGCGGTCCATGCAAGCGTCCTGGTGGCCGGGTCCCATGTGCCCGTGGATTCGTTTGATGCGCCCATCGATCCGAACCAACTGGCCAGGTAACACCGTTGCTTGTCATCATAGGTGAGGATCAACTGGTCGCTCGTGTTGTCGGCGCGCTCGAACTGCGCTTGAAGAAACCGGCCGCCCAGCACCCACCGGCTCGTCATCAGCGACGAACCCTCCTTCGTATCGGGAGGCCCCCCGGCTTTTGGAAAGGTGTACGTATAAGTGTCGCGCCACTTACCTACGAAGTTCCCAAGAGGAGCGAGTCCCAGCGGCAGCGGCCCGCCCGTATTACCCGCTTCAGACAGAATGACCGGGGTTGGATCCTTGGCGCGTGTCACCTTATATTCGCCATGGAACGACTTGACGCCCGCGGGGTCCATGACTTCACACGTGGCTTCCCAAGCATTTTCATTGAAAAACCGGTGCTGAATGGTTGTGGTATATCCGTTGCCGGAAGTGGTCCAGTCCAGCGTGCGGGCCGTTTCGTTCCACCGGCCGGTAGTCGGTTCGGGATGGCCAATGGATGAGGAGAAAAACGAGCTTCGGTAGCACTGGCTGGACCCATCGTACGTATACAAGGTGATTGAGGCGTTGTTCTCTGAGTCCCGGCCGTTTTCCTGGACGAACCTGCCGCCGAGAACGCGGGCAAACGTGCTCCGCGTGGCAATACTTCTTCCTGATGCGTTAGGCCCCTCGTAGAGAGTCGCGTCACAGTCCCAGGTGCCAAGGAACTGGTCCAGCACCTCTTGCGGAGATCTTGCGGCGGACTGCCCGGCCGCAGCAGGTTCAGCGCCCTGCCCCTCTTTTTCATAAACGAAAAGCATCCCCTCGTTGTTCATGGTGAGTTTCGAACCGTCAATCGTCACCCAGGTCTGCCCCGCACCTTCCCATGTCAGAACGTAGCCGGCATCCTGCTTGACGTACGTGCCTCTAAAGTTGTGGATTCCACCGTCGCCAAAATGCATCGCCCCCCAGTCCATAACCGACGACAATGTACCGTTGTCGTTCAGCGTGATCGATCCCGACTCTTTGGGGACGGGGTTGCCTCCGACGGAGACGAGTTTGTAAGTGCCGGCAATACCGTCTGGTGATGCGGGGGCAGCCTGCTGCGCTGGAGGTTTGCACGCCAGCGGTAAGGCCGCCGCCAGGAGTGCGAGCACCAGGGTGATTCCAAGCTTGGTCCTGTCTCTCACAGAAAGCCTCCTTTCGCAGGCCGCCGATCGGCGGCGCTTCTCGTTCCCAATACTATATAGAAGAAGCGCGCGCTGAAGGTTACCGGCGCGGGGTCGTCATTGTGATACGCTCACAGTGATAATGCCACTGAGCCATGCCTGTATCTCGTCCACGGACTCAACGCCGCCATCATCCCGCCCGCTCCCGCTAATGCTGTAGACGACGAGTTAACGGGACCCTTCGCGCCGCCCTCCTGCCCTTTGCCAGATGGGACAGCTCGACGGCCCATCCCTTACGAAGGTCAATGGGATAGCGGCACTGCCGGCGTGCAGCTGCTTCGTGCAGCAAGTTGATGGCGCCGTTGTTCAACTGCACGTATTCCTGAATGGCCTTGCGCGTTGTCTCCGGCAGCGGCTGTCCCTGGGGCGGCAACCCGGTCCCGCTTTCGAGAGGCAGGTTGGCCTGGAGTTCGGGCGAAGGCTCCACATGGGCTTCCAACGCGGCAAGATACAGGTCCGCGGCGTTGTCCGCGGGGCGTTCGTACCACGCATCTAATTCCTTATAACGTAATGGGCTGGCCCTCTGCCCGAATCCGGCCGTACTCTTGTTGAAGCCCATTACCGGGTCCCGCCTGCTCGTCCCTCGATCCCGCCATCTTGACCAGGATTACCGGCAGGGTAAGGACAACCAGGATAACCACTGCCACGGATGCCAGAACGCGCGGTTTCATGGAAAACCTCCCTTCAGACACCCCGAACTGACCGCGCCCTCTCGGTCTCGAAAGCGGCAACATAGTTGGGCGGCATGGTGCCTCGTTTCTGTATAGACGCAAAGGCGCGGGGAGGTTACAAACCGACGCCCCATTGCCGTGGGAATGGGCGCCGCCGTGGGGGCAAAACTCGCTCAGGTCCCGAGGGCGGAAAACAGGTCGCGCAATTCTTCGTCAACACTTTCGCCCTCGGCCAGCGTAGCGGCAATTTCTTCCAGGAGCAGGTCGCGGTACCGGCGCCGCAGGCGGTGGACCGCCACCTTTACAGCTCCCTCGGAAAGGCCCAATTGCTCGCCCAACTCCTGATAGGGAATGTGGTCATCCTGTCCTGTCAGCGTGCCTTTTAGCTTGTCAAAGAGGTCCTCTTTGCCGGCCGCAACAAACTCTTGCCGTAACCGCCCGAGGGTGGCTTCGAGTGTGGCCAGGGCCCACGCCCGGTCGAACAGTTTCTCCGCGGACCGGACCTGGCAGGCTGTTCCTGCATACCGTTCCTCGACCTCGTCGTAGTCCACCGGCAGAAAAGTGACGCCGCCGCCGCGTTTGAGGGTACGCGCGCGGTCTCGCTCATTGGACAGGAAGTGGTTTACCGAAGCCAACAAGAAAGAGCGGAACTTTCCTTTGTCTTGGTCCACGTCTTTTAGATAGTCCTTTTCCAGAAAACGTGTGAAGAATTCCTGTATCAGGTCTTTTGCGTCTTCAGCGGAGTTGCCCCGGTAGCGGATGTACATGTAGAGCGGATACCAATAGGTCGAACAAAGAGTCTCTAAAGCACCCCTTGCCTGGGACCCCTCACTCGCCGCTGCCCGCACAACACTCCATCGCGTAGTGTCAAAGTGTGTCAAAGAATGCTGTCCCGCCTCGTTCTAACGACCTCTTCATCCTCTCTGCCGAACCGGTACTGCTCCTTCGCGTGATTTGACCATTATCCACGGCAGACGTCAAGCACCACGGGAACTGGAGAGTCTGCGAAGGATGCTTCACTTCTCGAACGCCCCCGATACCCGCTGCGCTTCTCGGCCGGCGCTTACATTTCATAACTTATTGTGAAAACTAGGTTTAAGAAGTGGCGGAGGGTGAGGGACTCGAACCCCCAAGCCCGAAGGCGCCGGTTTTCAAGACCGGTGCGTTACCATTACGCTAACCCTCCGCGCGTGAGATGGCGCCGGGCGCGGCGTATGCCCGCGTCCGAGGATATTGTAGCGCAGGGATGGCGAAGAAGTCATCCGGGCGGGGATTTCAGGCGGGGCGAAGGCCATCGAAAGCAAAAGGGCCGGACACGTCCGGTCCAGCCCTGAATGAGTGCGGTCGTCCGCCCTTATTGGAGATGTTCGCGGGGCGGATTGCGCAGGTAACGCTCGGTGAAGATGTCGTCGGGCAGCCCGATGTCGTATTTGACCGCGCTGTATTCGAGAATGGTCTCGCTGTTCTGGTTATGGTCTTTCACGCTGCTCTTGACACTGGTCTTGTAGCCCTGAATGTCTTTGACGGACAGCGTCTTCATCTCGCGGTAGACTTTGCCGTCCCGTTCGAATTGCATGCTCACGGGGATGAACGTGCTCTTGTGGATGTATGACGTGAACGAGTCGAACTCGACCTTGGCCTTGTTCTCCGGTTTGGGGGTGCTCTTCACGACGTAGTAGGTGTCGTCGGTCTTGACCAACTCGTGGTTGTCCTCGTCCGGGTTGCGTCCGGATACGTCTTCGTAAAAGAAGTCGGACCCGACGAAGCTGGTGCGCTCGTCGGAGGCGGCGATCCGTTTGATCACATCGAGCGCGGGCAGGTAGAGCCAGCGGTCGTCGTCCTTGCCGACGTGTTTCCAGACCATGAACACGGTGCCGCTTTCATCGGCTGGCTGATGGAAATAGACGTAGAACCGCTGTTCCCGGTCCTGGTCGTCCATGTTCTTGCGAAGGATGGTAAATTCCTTGTCGCGTTTGCGGCCTTGTTCGTCCGTGATGGTCATCTTGACCCGGGCGCTGCCGTCCTTTCCCTGGTAATAGGCCATATGGTTGGCCTTCTTGACGATTTCCGCGGGCGAGAGCTCCTCGGCGGCAACGGCGAGGCCGGGGGCCAGCGTCAGGGCGGC
>DAOLNV010000157.1 GCA_035416745.1 Candidatus Hydrogenedentota bacterium
TGCGGTTTGAAGCGTTCATAGCGAGCCGGTACCTGCGGGGAAAGCGCAAGAGCCGGTTTGTGAGCCTGATCACGCTCATTTCGGTGGCGGGCGTGAGCGTGGGCGTGATGGCGCTTATTGTGGTGATGAGCGTGATGACGGGGTTCGACAACGAACTCCGCGCAACCATCATCGGCAACCGCGCGCATGTCACCGTCATGGAATGGGACCACGACGAAATTCTCGACCCCGATACGGTGGAAGGCGAGCTCCGGGCCATCTGTCCCGAAGTGCAAGGGGCGAGCCCGTTCATCGAGGTGTTGTCGCTTCTCAAGACACTGCGCGGACCCGACGGTTCGCAGATTGTCGAATTTGCCTACGTGGTGGGGGTCGATCCCAAGAAGGCCAGCGACGTCACCCTGCTCGAGCAGAACCTTTCCGACAAGAACGGCCGCACCTTCGGCGTCGGGGAGCTGCCGGATTACAAGGAGATCGTGCTCGGCTACGTCCTCGCGGGCAAGCTCGGCGCATACGTGGGCACGCCGCTAATCATCGTGACGCCCCAACTCAAGGGCGGCACCTACATGACCCACCCGACGGAGATGCTGGTCACGGTCAGCGGGCTTGCGCAGGCCCAAATGCACGAATTCGACACCGTCTATGGTTTCATTACCCTCGAGACGGCGAAGAAGCTCACCGGGAAGGACGGCGTGGACGGAATTCAATTGCGGCTCGACGACCCGTTCAAGGCCAAGGAAATCTCTGAACGCATCGAGGAACATTTGCCGGGTTATCGAGCCGTCACGTGGTACGAGAGCCAGCAGGCCTTCTTTGACGCACTGAAGGAAGAGAAGGTCGTGATGTTCATCATTCTGCTGTTCATCATTCTGGTGGCGGCGTTCAATATTACCAGTACTCTCATCATGGTGGTGATGGAAAAGCGGCGCGATATCGGCATCTTGCGCACCATAGGGGTAAGCAGCGCCTCGGTCCTGCGGCTGTTTGTGCTCGAAGGGCTCTATATCGGGCTTTCGGGGACGTTTGTCGGCCTCCTTTTAGGCATCATGCTCGCCTACAACCTCAATCCGGTTGCTGAGTTTATTGCCTGGACAATGGGCGTGGACCTGTTCAACTCGCAGATCTACTATTTCGACCGCATCCCCGTCGCGGTCCAGTGGATGGATGTGGCGTGGGTGACGGTGTGCGCAGTGATCCTCACGTTTCTTTCGACCATTTATCCGGCGTGGAGCGCTTCCCGCCTTGACCCCGTGGATGCTTTGCGTTATGAGTAGCGAACCCAAGACCCCGGTGATCGAGTGCCGCGGCCTCGAAAAGACCTATCATGACGGGAGCCGCGAGCTGCGTATTCTGCGGGGAATCGATATAGAAGTGCACGACGGCGACTTGATGGTCATAACGGGTCCGTCGGGCGTCGGAAAGAGCACCCTGCTCCATATCATCGGGACGCTTGACCGGCCGACGGCGGGCGATGTGCTGTTTCGCGGCAGGTCGCTGCAAAAGACGTTCGGGGCCGCCATCAACCGCATACGCAACGAGGAAATCGGGTTCGTGTTTCAATTCTACCACCTGCTCCCCGAGTTCACGGCACTCGAGAATGTGATGATGCCTGGGCTGAGCAGGGGCAAGCGCAGGTCCCAGTGCCAGCCGCGCGCCGAAGCGCTGCTCGATACGGTCGGCCTGGCCGAGCGCATGACGCATAAGCCCGGCCAGCTCAGCGGCGGCGAGCAACAGCGCGTTGCCATCGCGCGGGCCTTGTTCAACGAGCCGAGCGTCGTGCTGGCCGACGAACCCACTGGCAATCTCGACGAACGCACGGGCGAGGGCATCGTGGAGCTGCTCTACAACCTCAACGTGGAGCAACACGTTACACTGGTCATGGTGACGCACGACGAGGCTCTCGCATCGCGGGCAGTCCGCTGGATCCACCTGCACGAGGGCAAGGCGCTTGTGAAGAAGTAGCGCGGGCTGGCGCATGCGCTGGCGGGGGAGGAACCGGGCATGGCGTTGACGCGGCGGCAATTCCTGAAATCGGCGGCGGCATCTTCCATGGGTCTCGCGCTTTCGCGGACGACTTTCGCATCGCAGGGGGCGGCCCCAAGCGAGGCGTACGAGCGGCTTGGCCGGGTCGCGGCGAGACCGGGACGCGACATCAAAGCCTCCCCACTGTCGGTGGGATTCGAGGTGCTGGACCGCAAGTGCTTCGACCCCGCGCGGGCGTATGAGCACGTCGCGAACCTCGGCGTCAAGTGGGCGCGCTGCCAGACAGGCTGGTGCCGGTGCGAGACGGTCAAGGGCGAGTACGATTTCACCTGGCTGGACGAGGTGGTTGATTCCCTCCTTCGCGCGGGCGTGACGCCGTGGTTTAACCTGGGATATGGAAACCGGCTATACACCCCCGCTGCGCCCGACGAATTCGCGGTCGGCTGGGCGCCGGTATTCAGCGATGACGCGCTTGCGGGCTGGCTTCGATTCACGGAGCATCTGGCACGCCACTTCAAAGATCGCGTCCGCCACTGGGAGATCTGGAACGAGCCTAATGCCAGGAGCTTCTGGCAGCCCGAGAAGCCCAGCCCGGCGGATTACGCGCGGTTGGCGGCCCAAACGGCTCCGGTCATCCGCGGGCAGGTCCGAGATTGCGTCATCATCGGCGGAGCGCTCGCAGGGGTGCCCATGGACTTTCTCAAGGGCTGTTTCGAGAGCGGTCTCGGCGGCTTGGTGGATGTTATTTCCTATCATCCCTACCGGGCCATTCCGGAGGAGCGCTACGAGGATGACATGGCCGCGATGCGGGATGCGATTGCGAAATACGCGCCCGGCGTCAGGCTTTGGCAGGGCGAGAACGGTTGTCCATCGGTGGGGGGTCCGGAAAGCGTTGGAGCGCTGTCGCAGCTCGAGTGGGACGAAACGCGGCAGGCCAAATGGCTGTTGAGGCGCATCCTGCTCGATCTGCGTTATGGCGTGGAACTGACCAGCTATTATCACACCGTAGACTTGGTGGGATACCGTGGAAAAACCAATTTCAAGGGCCTGCTCCGCGGAAACGAGTACACGCCCAAGCCGTCGTATTTCGCCTACCAGTGCCTGTGCGCGCTGTTCGACGCGGCTACCCGGCGCGCGGAGCTTGCGCTCGCCCTCGTGGGGCAAGAAAAGGTACAGTTGCAGGAGGCGCATTTCACGCGAAACGGCCGGGCATTGTACGCATATTGGTTCCCGGCCGACCTGCAAAAGCCCTGGACCGCCCGGACAGTGAGCATGTCGCTTGATGTGCGTGAGGGGGCCGCATTGGACGACCCGGTTCTGGTGGACCCGCTGTCGCAGGAGGTCTTCCGGCTCGTCCCCGCGAAACTGGGAGAGACGAACGCCGTGTTCGAGAATCTGCCGCTGCGGGACTACCCCCTGTTAATCACCGGCGCCGGCGCGTTTCAAATGGCATGAACAGGCCCCGGCCGCCTGTAGCCGGCGAAACCGTTTGGAACAGACCACGCGGCTTTGCCGCGCAAGACCTCGGGCCTGTCCGCGTCGCGGCTATTTCTTCGTAATGCCCATGCCGCACAGGGGGACCATATCGGCGTACTCGGCGGTGCCGTAATTGAACACTGTAAACCCGCCGGCGCCGAGTTCGCGCGTGATCGCGATCTGTTCAACGAGCTTCACGATATCGAGGCGGTCCGGCCACGTGCTCTGCCCGATCCCCGGATAGCACGGCACGTTGCCCGCCCACTCCATCTGTTGCATGGCCATGTTGCGGAAGCTGTCGTTGTAAGGCGTGTAGTCCATCGGGCACACGAAATCCAGGTAGCCCTTGTCGCACCAGACCTTCCAGTCCTGGCCGACCTTGTCGCGGTCCTGGGGCCAGTTGCGAAAGACGGCCGCGGATATCTTTATGCCCGGGCGGGCCTTTCGCGCGCCGTCGTGAACGCCCGCCACGACCTTCGTGATGTTCTGGCGGCGGAATTCGAGCCAGGACTCGAAGTCTTTTCCGCCGGGACCGGCATCTTTGGGCCAGTTGGCGACGGGGCGGCCCAGTTGCTTTTCGAACCGCGCGCGGCATCCCGCGCAGAAACAGTGGTCCGAGTCAGGGTACCGGATGTAGTCGAAATGGATGCCATGGACGTCATAGTTCCGCGCCACCTCGACCATGGAATCGATCTCGAGTTGCTGGTTGGCGGGATGAGACGGGCAGAGCCACTGCGGCTGCGGCGTGCCGGCAAAGCTGACCTGGGTCCGCCCCTCGGCTTTCATGCGTTCGAGAAATTCCCTGGGTGCGCGCGAACCCATGTTCCAGTTGACTTTCCAGACGTGGCATTCGACGCCGTATTTCCTGCACGCGGCGAGGCAAAGGGCAATCTGGTCGCCCTTTTCCGCGACGTCCGCGGCCGTGGGCAGCACGCTGCTCGGGTAAAAGGCCGCGCCGCCCCACAACATGTTCGGCAGTATGGCGGTGAAACCGTTGTCCGCAAGGCGTTTGATGGCTTCATCCCAGGTCACCCCGTCGACGCCGAAGGCACTGTGGCACCAGTAGGCGCGGTGTTCGTCAGGAACCGGTTTTTGTGCGGCGCAATAGGCCAGCCGGATCGCGTACTTTATCTGTTCGGCCGTTTCGATGGCTTCGGCAAACCGTTTGTTCTTCACGCATTCCGAGGCCCGCGCGAAGAGCG
>DAOLNV010000158.1 GCA_035416745.1 Candidatus Hydrogenedentota bacterium
GCGGCAATCATTGCCTTCTTGCGCTGGCGGGAACGGCACAATGAAAAGCGGGCCGTCAGACGCGTTCAGCAGATGGTCAGCTCGACGGGTTGTATCGTTCCTCGCAGATGTTCAATTGGCGCCGCGGCACAGTTGAATTGTTGTGTGTTGGCGTTGAGATGCCATGAGGGCGCTGTTCGCTGATGACGCGGCGACCGGGCGCGTCTGTCCTGGGGGGGGCATCATACGGCAGCAGGACTTAAGGAACCGTGTGTTCGAGGGTTCCTTCGTTTTCCCCCGATGCCGTTTGATGTTGCGCGATGCGCTTTGGCCGGGCGGGGTTTAGCTGCAAGGCAGTTCGCATTGCCGGAAAGCGGGATTGCCGTTGGTTGGCCGTTCCAGTGCGCATGCGTTGCCTTGCCGGGACAGGAGGCGCGGAAGCGCGGGCCTCGATGGGGACGTCCGCGAAGGCCGCGTTAGTCTGAGAACGCGCCTGCCCGGGCTGCGTGAGGGGATGTGTCTTGTTTCGTTGTCTGTTCATGGCGCCTTCAGGGGAATACCGGCGGCATCGAGGGGTTTGGCGGGCGTCATACGGCCGGCAGGGCCGGCAACAATGCCTATGCAGTAGGAGAAAGACAGGAGGCGGGAGTTCGTGATTGAACGCATTTCGATTTTGGGCGGCAGCAGCGTTTATATACCGGAATTCATCCTTTCTCTGATTTCCCATAATGTCAATGTCAAGGAGGTTGTGCTGATCGGGCGCGAGGGCCCGAAACTTCCGCTCGTGACGGCCTTCTGCCAGCGCATCATGGACAACAGCGGCTTTCCGGGGAAGGTCACCGGCACGGTGGACGTGCGCGAGGGCGTTCAGGGAGCGAAATACGTCATCAACCACGTGCGGATCGGCGGCATGCCCGCGCGTCAGCGCGATGAGGAGCTGCCTCCGAAATTCGGCATGGTCGGAGACGAGACGGTGGGCGCGGGGGGATGCGCAAATGCCCTGCGAACGCTGCCCGTAGTCCTGCAGCACGCCGAACTTATCGAGCAGACCAATCCTGGCGCGACGTTGATCAACCTGACCAATCCTACCGGCATCATCGTGGACGCTTTGTCGAAGTACTCGCGTTTGCAGGTTCTGGGGGTCTGCGACTTGCCGGGCCAGTGCATCCGGCGGGTCGCCGACATTTTGAGGGTATCCCCAGAGGAACTCCAGGTGGATTACGTCGGGCTCAACCATATTGGCTGGATTCAGGACGTCAAGCTGGACGGCAAGAGCCGGATGGACCGGGTTCTGGAGCAGTTGGAGCATCACTCGGAAGATGGGTTTGACCATGATCTGGTGGGCCTTTTCCGAATGATCCCCACGAGCACCGTCGGGTTGTTTTTCCATGTGGACGCCATCCTGAAACGGCAGCAGGCGTGCGCGCGCACCCGGGCAGAGGTCTTGTACGAGGCGGAACAGCAGATCTTGAAGTTGTACGACGACGAGACCTTGACTGAGATTCCCGAACTGACGCGGGCCCGCAACGCGATCTGGTACGAAAAGACGATAGTCCCCCTCCTGCAGGCGCTCGAGGAGAGGCATGAACGCGAAATCATCCTGTGTGTCAAGAATGAAGGCGCGGTCCGGGACCTCCCCGAGGACTGCAGCGTGGAGGTGCCGGTCCGCATCAGCAAGAAGGGTATCGAGCCGCGCCGGGTGGGGGATTGTCCGCGATTCCTGAAGGGCCTGTTTCACAGCGTCAAGGAGAGCGACCGGCTGACCGTGGAAGCGGCGCGCCATAAGTCCTACGAGTGTGCGCTCCAGGCGCTGACGATTAACCCCCTTGTGCCGTCCTTGGATGCGGCCAGAGCATTTCTGGATCGAATTCTCAAGGAAGAAGGTATAGAATTGCACTAGCAGCCAGTGAGGTACACGAAACACAGGGATTGCGGCGGCGGGGCTGAGTTGCCGCCAGGATTGGGAGTTGTAGAACGATGCAGAAGACCATCATGATGTTTTTCGCCATCGCGTTTGCCATGCCGGCCTTGAGCCAAGACATCCGCATCACCGGTGTTGAGGGGGCGAAACTGCAAGACCTCGCCGGCACGCCAACGCTCGTGACCATCGTACTCAAGGACCGCGATGCCGAGGATCCCAATCTCCAGATTACTGACATTGGCCCTGAATACCTGAGCGTGCTCAATCCGGAAACAGGCGACAGGCATGCCTACCTCTTCAGCGATGTCAAGGAAGTTCGCGTTCAGGGAGGAAAACTCGAGGCCAAACCCTTCCAGGCCAACGTTGAGCGTGGCCTGTCGCAAACACAGCAGCAGCTGGTGGACCGGGCCGTTCAACAGGCGACCGAGGTGTTTGAAAAGGAGAACCGCAATCAGCCCGTGAAGATGGACGCGGCCATGATTATCGCTTCTCAGGGTGACGAGAACGGCCTCAAGTACTTGCAGGACCTCAGCCGGCAAACCGATATTGAAACGGCGCTGGGCGCCTATTACCGCCTGTACATCGCAGGCCAGCCGGATATCAACGCCGAACTGATCGAGCGCGCCCTGGCCAGCGGCGACCGCCAGCTCCGCGCGACAGCGGCGCGCGTGGCGGGGCTGTATCGTGAACCTACGGCGGAGCCATACTTGCTGCGCATGGTGCGCGACCGAGCCGCCGACCTCTCCGCACCGTCCGCCATCGCGCTGGCCCGCATGAATACGCGTGAGGCCGAACCGTTGCTTCTCGACATGCTGACCGGGCTGAATGAAGACAAAGCCAAGGCGGCGGCAAGGGCGCTGACAATCCTCGGCGGAGACAGCGTTGTTCGTTCCCTGCACCAGATGCTGGATGAACAAACCGGGTTGGCGCGATACCGCATCATCGAGGTCCTTTTCCGGCTGGATGACGCGAAGGGAAAGGAACTGATGAAGAAGGAATCGCTCGCGATTCCGACCCTGAGTTTTGAGGCGGCGCTTTGTCTTGCTCCCCAGGGCGACCTGTCCGCAATGGACGTCCTCCGCGCCCGTCTTTCGGACCGGTACGACATTCAGATGAATGTCCTCGAGATGCGTGCCAAAGCGGCAGGAGCACTCATTCAAGGAGGAGACCGCTCGCAGATTGCCGCGTTGCAGGAATTGCTTCGCCTTGATTTTCCTGACCTGCGCGAACCCGCCGCGGGCGACTATATCAAGGGGATTGTAGCGCTCGTCAGCAGGGTTGTTATCCAGACCGATTTGCGCCCGCTCATGGATATCATGCAACCGATTCTTCTAAGCCAGTACCCGGAGGCGCGCATTTCCGCAGCTTCCGCCATTCTTTCCTTAGGTGACCCGGCTTTCCGGCAACGCATGCTGGAACACCTCTCCGCGGAGTAATGGTCGACAGGCTGTACGTTCATATCGAGGGAAGGGTGCAGGGAGTAGGATTTCGCTACGCCACGCAGAGGGAAGCCATGCGCCGCGGGCTCTGCGGGTGGGTGCGAAACTGCCGGGACGGAAGCGTGGAAGCGGAATTCGAGGGCGGCAAGGAAGACCTGCTCGAGATGCTGGAGTGGTGTCGCGAGGGTCCCTCATTCGCCGCGGTAACGCGTCTTGATCCCAGATGGGAAGCCGGACCACCGCGTCATGATGCTTTCTATGTGAGGGGCTAGACGGGGACAGAAAGTGCCCGGCCGCGTGTGGCGCGGCTATTTTCTCGCTATCCAAATCATCTCCGTGCTTTCATCTGTCAGGGAACCGCAATCGAAATCGCCGAAGACCGCCTCAATTCTAAATCCTGCTACTATAAGAAGTTGACGCATCTGTTCGGGTGTCAGCCATGCGCGCCGCATTGGAATTGCCGTTGTACGGATGACCTCGTTCTTGCCCTTTACTTCGTGAAGAATGTGTTTTTCGTGGATGATTTGGTGCTCGGGTTCATACCATGCGGTGACAAAGTGCGCCAGTTCGGTCTGTTTGCCGGGCAATGCGTAACGCCTTTCGAGCACGGCGGGCCTTTTCCCTTTCGTGAACGTCTTTGGCAGACGTAAGCTGTTGCCTACCCATAGGTTCAGGATAAAGGTCCCTCCGGAACGCAAATGGCGGTGCACGTGGTTCAGGCACGCCTGCTGATCCTCTGCCGTAAGAAGATGCATGAAGGTGCGGTAGGGCATGGCGACCAGGTCAAACTCACGCTTGAGGCCAAAGCCGCGCATGTCACCATGCACGAGTTCCAAACGTCCGGGCGTCTTTCCGACGAGTCTCTTTTTTCTGCGGCAGTGGGCGAGCATAGCCTTGGAATTGTCCAGCCCCACCACATCAACGCCCGACATTGCCATGGGAATGCAGATCCGGCCCGTGCCGCATCCCAGCTCGAGCGTTTGTCCGCCAAGCCTAACAGCCTGTCCCACATAGAACTCCGCCTCACCCGGGATTCCGGTATGAATAATGTCGTAGTAGTCTGCCCAGAGGTCGTATTCGGAGCCGTTCACAAAGGTCCTCTTTCTTTCTGGCGCTCGCGCCGCGAATCTGCCGGAGAACACATGCTTAATTGAGTCACATGGCCACCCCT
>DAOLNV010000159.1:0-1911 GCA_035416745.1 Candidatus Hydrogenedentota bacterium
GACGGTGGGGGCAAAATCCAGGAAACTGACCAGTTCGTCGCGCTCGGAGCCTGGGGCTATTTTACCGGGCCACCGGATGATCAACGGTACGCGTATCCCCCGGTCGTGGAGCCATCGTTTGCACCAGGGCAGTCCGGCGCCGTTATCCCCGTAGAAGAACACCAAGGTGTTCCCGGCAAGGCCGTCCTCTTCGAGTTGCTGCAGCAGACCGCCCGCCCACTTGTCCATGATGGTGATCAGGTCGTAGTAATGGGCCCAATACTTTCGGACAATGGGCGTATCGGGAAAGTATGGGGGTAATTCCACGGCATCGGGAGGATGTGGCGCCAGTGGGGACAGACGTTCGCGCAGGATCTCGTCACTCTCGAAGAGCGTTCCGATCTGGGATTCGTGGGTGATGGTCTGATTGAAGACCGCGAAGAACGGCTGGTTTTTGTCGGGCCGGTTGCGCCAGTGGGCCTCCTTGCTGCACTCGTTCCACGCCGACGCTGGCGGCGGGAACTGATAATCCGTCTTGACGTTGTTCGTGCAGTAGTATCCGGCCTGCTGGAGGTATTCGGGAAAGCACTTGACCTGCGGCGGCGGCGGAGTATTGCACCGCATATGCTGGGTGCCCAGGGTATTGGGATACATCCCGGTGATCAGACAGGAGCGGCTAGGGGCGCAGACGCCGCTCACCGAGAATGCGTTGATGTAGCGCGCGCCTTCCGCGGCCAGGCGGTCCAAGTTCGGTGTTGTCGCGTCCGCATGACCAAAACACCCGAGATGTGGGCCGATGTCCTCGCAAGTCAGCCATAGGATATTCGGGGGCGCTTCTTCTTCTCCGGCATGGCTTTGCCTTTCCAGGAACGACGCGCCCATGAGCATACTGCCCGTTGCGAACAGGAAATCACGACGCCGCATTTCCCCCTCCCAAAGTGTCAGACATGGCGAGAGCGGACTTACCGGGACAAACCGTGCCGGAAACATGGTACCATATGGCCTGTGATAACCGAAGATTATCAGAAGTTGTCCTGAGGAGCGAACCATGCCCATGTCATCGTATGAGGTTGTCCGGCGCGCGATTGAGTTCGACCAGCCCGACCGTCTCCCCGTTCGGTTCGACTGGCTCGGAATCACCGACGTACGGTCCGTCCCCTGGAACCAGATAGGCACGGGCAACATTGCCGAGAAACATTCCGTGGATGAATGGGGCTGCGGCTGGGAACGTTCGGACATGCCGAATATGGGGCAGGTCAAAGGCCATCCATTGGCGGATTGGCTGGCTCTGGAGACGTTCACCTTCCCCGACCCGGAAACTCCAGCGTTCTACAAGAATATGGAACAGTTTTTCGAGGTTGAAGAGGATACTTACCGCTGCACGGGCATCTTCATGCTGTTGTTCGAGCGGATGCACGCATTGCGCGGTTTTGAGAACACCCTGTTGGACCTGTACGCCGAGCGTGAGCGCATTGGCTGGCTTGCCGACAAGGTCGTTGACTTCGACCTGGGCATCATCCGGAACATCCACCGGCGTTTTGGCAACAAGATTCACGGGTTTGGGTTTACGGACGACTGGGGTACGGAGCGGGACCTCTTCATCAGCCCGGACCTGTGGGTCGAGTTCTTCCAGCCGCGATACAAGCGCATTTTTGATGCATGCCACGCAAACGGGTGGCACGTATGGATGCACTCCTGCGGCAAGGTCAACGACATTATCGAACTCCTCATCGAGATCGGCTTGGATGTCATTAATCTGCAACAGCCTCGCGCTTTGGGGATCGAGGAGATCGGGGAGCGGTACCGCGGACGCATCTGTTTCGAGTCCTTGTGCGACATCCAACATACCCTTCCGTTTAAGGGCGAGGCCGAGATTCGCGAGGAGGCGCGCCTCTTGCTCGAACACTGGGCGACGCCGGTAGGCGGGTTCAT
>DAOLNV010000159.1:2011-4471 GCA_035416745.1 Candidatus Hydrogenedentota bacterium
CTCGGGATGGGCGATACGGTCAAGTGCCGGTACTGCGGCATGGTGTTTCCCAATGAGGAGTACGTGCCCAATCGTGCGAAGGTTCTGACCGCGCCCAGCGGTGCGGTTCAGGAGTACCGCTGGTACGAGAGCGAAGCGGGCCGCCAGTATTTCTTCGAGGCGCGCGCCTGGTACGACCAATGGGCATGGACGCAGCAGATGGCCTGGAAACTGGCCAATCTGTACGCCTTGACGGGCGGAAATGAATACGGCGACCGAGCCGCGATGATAGTCGGGCGTTATGCCCGGGTGTTTCCCGACTACGCCGTCCGCTTTGATTACCCGTTCCAGCCTGTGCGTTTCTGGCCTGCGGACCAGAAATGGCCCTACGACCCTGATATTGCCCCTTTTCGGGGCGCGAAATTCTATTGGTGGGGTTATCGCGACATTCCCAGCCGGCTCGCCATTGCCTATGACCTTCTCGCGGCGGGCGATTCCTTCGAGCGGATGAAGGAGATGCTTGGACCTGATATTCGGGCCCGTATCGAGCAGGATCTCATCCGGCTGGGCTACGAATTTGTCGCGGCGAATCCAGATGACTACACCAACATGTCGCCGGGCATGTATTGCGATATGGTGGTGGCCGGGCGCGTCATCGGCGACGCGGGGATGGTCCACGAGGCCGTGAACCGGACGCGCACCCTTGTTGAATCGCAGTTCTTCGCGGACGGGTGGTGGCGTGAATGCGCGCCGAGCTACCACTGGCAGACGGTCGGAGCGCTCGGAGAGGTTGTCAGGGTTGTTCACGGCTACAGCGATCCGCCGGAGTATCCGGGGCCGCGTTTTGAGAACGTGGACTTCGCGGAACTCATCCCGATGCTGGCCAAGGCACGGGAGGTGGGCCAGGAAGGGGTGCTGCCCAACGGCCGCTGCATGCCGGTCAATGACACGTGGTCTACCCACATGCAGGCGCCGCTTGGCGAATCGGTCTCGCGACTGTGGCCGCACATGGGGCACGCCGTTCTTGGCGCAGGCGCGGGCAACGCCCAGTTTCAGCTGCATATCAACTGGAACGCTTCGTATGGCCACACCCATATGGACACGGGCGCAATCCTGCTTTTTGCGCACGGGAAAGAATTGCTGTCCGACATTGGCTACACGCACACGCGTTACCGCAACTGGACCATTAATTCGGCCTCGCACAACATGGTTGTCGTGGACCAGCGGTCCCAGAGGCTCGGGTATGACCAGCCCGCCATGGCAGGCAACCTGCTGTTTTTTGACGATACGGACCCACATGTGCGAGTGGTCGACCTGGATGCCAGCCCCGCGTATCCCAGCTGTTCGGTGTATCGCAGGCGGCTCATCCATGTTCATGTGAACGAAGGGCAAGACTATTTCGTGGACTGTTTTGACGTCACAGGGGGCGAAACGCACGATTATTTTCTGCATGGTTGCGCAGATGAGCAAGGAGTCCTCGAAACAAGCATCGAACTGACCAGTCCGGTGCCGTCTCTCGTGCCGGATTGGGGAGGGACGCGTCCGCATACCGGTGAAGATTGCGTGGACACCAGCGGAGAGAAGCATCATCCCTACGTGTTCTTGCGAAACATCCTGTCGGCGGCATGCGGCGGCCCTGTGCGCATCACGTGGCGTTACGGCGACACGGGCCTGATGACTTTTCTGTTTCCCGAGGACGCCTCCACCGCGTACCGGTTCCAATCCCCCGCTATCCGGCCGGCGGACGAGGTTGACCAGAATCTCGAACAGCATCTTATGGACGGATTCATGCTTCGCCACACGGGCGGGGCCAGCCGGTTCGTCGCAGTGCACGCACCTTTCAAGACTCACGAATGGGTTTCCGGCGTGACCCTGAATGACGGCGAGGTGACAGTCCAGCGGGGAACCGTCCAAGACAGCATCGTGGTCAACGGGGAGGGTATCGCGGTCACATCATCGGAAGGCTGGGGCTACGCCATGGGTGAGCCTGTGAAAGGCGGCGTGGAGAGTATCGTTGAACAGGCTGGCGAGGCCACTATCGTGTGCGACCGCGAGGCGCCCCCCGCTGGAATCGTCAGGCTGGAGTTCGGGGGCGCCCGTACGATGTGCTTGCGGACTGCCCGCATCGAGGGCAATCGCATCGTCCTTGCTGAGAACCCCGGGTTCGACTTTGACGCGGCGGCGGGGCGGACGTCGCTGCGGTTTCATCCCCGCGAAACGATTCCCGGACCCATCACATGGACCATCTGGCGATAAGAAAGCCGGCGCAACGGGGATGGCATCATACGTGAAACGCTCGCGCCACTTCTTAGACGAAGACGGACCCCAAGTCGCCGGATAACACGACGATTGCGGAAACTCACACAGAGGCACAAAGGACGCGGAGGAAATGGCGCCCGCGCCGAAGCGAAATCTGCTCAATGTCCCCGTTTATGATGCGGGAAATGCCGTCCCTCATCAAAGCCTCGCCGAAGTCGAGTA
>DAOLNV010000160.1 GCA_035416745.1 Candidatus Hydrogenedentota bacterium
TGGGTTCAGGATGACCAAAGCAAGACGTTTTCTCCTTCTGCTCCTCCTGCATTGGTTGAAGTCTCGGCGTAAATCGTGGTCAAATACGGCACATCGATGGTCAACAGTCCGGTCGCGTGCCTTGGCATGTCTTTCCGTACCCGTCCGTGTCGGTATGGCGTGGCCGAGGGCAAGATTGTAGTCCGTACGTGAATTCGGGGGAGCTTATGAAAGCCCTATCGCCTTCTGTTCATCAACACTTATTGAGCGCGTGTTGTGTCTGGTGCCTCGCGCTCCTGGCACACGCTTCGACGGCATCCGCGGCCATACTTTTTGAAGAGAACTTCGACACGTTGGCTCCTGGGCTTCAGAGCGCGGTAATCGAGCCTGTCGATGCAGCCGTCAAGGGATGGACTCACAATGCCCCCCCGGGTTGGGCCATCGACAACTCCCGGATGGATACGTCCGTAGGCGTGCCCGAGTGGAGCGGCTGGAGTTTTACGACGTTGCCGTTCTGGGTGGCGTGCGCCACCCAGGGCCGGGAACAGTTCACGCGGGCCGAAAACGTGTTCGCCGTTGGGGACTCGGATGAATACGACGACTTGGATGCCCCGCCACCATTTGACAGTACCCTGGCATCGCCTGTCATTCCTATTCCGGCGGGCAAGCCGGTCTATCTGAGCTTTGACACGATATGCCCGCAATTGTCGGACCACACGGTTCACCTGCTGGCTTCGATAGACGGCGGACCAGACCAGCTTATCAAGGATTACCGTTTTCTCAACCTTGGCAATGTCGAAGAAACCGTGAGAGTTCCCGCGCCCAACACGTTGCAGCCGTGGACGCTCGTGCTGAAGTGGCGGTATGCGGGCAAGAACGCCTGGTTCTGGGGCATCGACAATATCCGCGTGAGCGACAGCCCTCCTCCGCCATCTCCTCCGCCCTTCCAACTGGGCGGGGCCGGGGACTGGTGCACGTACCGGCGGGATTGCCGGCGCAGCGGCATCACGTCCGCGGGTGTGAATTTGCCGCTCAACCCGGCCTGGGTTCATACGCCTGCGCACAAGCCAGTCCCGGCATGGCCCGAGCCCGCGAGGGAAGATATCGCTCATCGAATCGCGGCTCTCAGCGCAACGACGGTGTATGACCGGGTCTTTCACGTGGCGGCTTCCGGTGAGAGCATTTTCTACGGCTCGTCCGCCGACGACTCCGTCTACTGCCTCGACGCGGCGACGGGGCGCGTGCTATGGGCGTTCACGACCGAGGGCCCAATCCGTTTGGCTCCGACGGTAACGCAGGGACGCGTCTACGCAGGTTCGGACGACGGCTGTGTTTACTGTCTCGATGCCGCCAGCGGAACGTTGTTGTGGAAGTACCGCGCTGTACCCGAGGACCGGCGCATGCCAGGAAATGGCCGCATGATATCGCGCTGGCCGGTTCGTTCCGGCGTCGCGGTTGATCGCGGCCCTCTGCGGACGAACGGGGAGCCTGAAGAAGCACCCCCGTTGATAGCGTTCTTCTCGGCAGGCCTGTTTCCGGAGGAAGGCGTGTACCTTTGCGCCGTTGACGCGGAATCCGGCGCCGAGGTGTGGAAAGAGAAGATCAGTGCGGCTTCGCAGGGATATATGCTGGCTTCGTCTTCCCAATTGTACCTGCCGACCGGACGGACCGCCCCTGCGGTCTTTGACCGGAACCGCGGGAAAGCACTCGGTAGCTTCGAGGGATTGGGAGGAAACTTCGCGGTGGTGCTCGACGATATGGTTGTAGCTGGCCCCAGCGAAAGCGGCGAACTCCACATCAATACCCCGGTTTTGCGGGAGCGCGTAATCTCGGCGCCCGGAGTTGCCCTAGTCGCCACGCGCGATGTCACGTATTTCCTCAAGCAGGATGGCCTCGTCGCGCTGGATCGAACGCGCTTTCTCGAATTGAGCAAGCATATTGCCACCATTGAACAGATTGAGGAGCGGACTCCGCAGCAGGAGCAGCGCCTGGGCCAACTGCGGGTGGAACGGGCTTCGTGCGAACTGTGGAGCGTGCCGTTGCAAACGGCGTATACGATGATACTGGCAGACGACGTGCTGCTGGTCGGGCACGAGAACCAGGTTGCCGCCCATTCCACAGTCGACGGCGCGCAATTGTGGGCCGGCGAAGTCGAGGGCAAGGCATACGGCCTCGCCGTTGCGCATGGCCGGTTGATAGTCAGCACCGACAAGGGTCAGATCTGGAGCTTCGAGAACGGGCAAAGCGAGCTCCGGCGCGAGAGCGCTTCCGTGGTGCTGCACCCAACCGATGGGAAGAGTTCTCAGCTCGCCGATTGCATCATCGCGCATGGTGGATTCGACCGGGGCTACTGTCTGGTTCTTGGTGGCGACGGCCCATTGCTCTGCGAACTCGCCCAGCGCTCCGGCCTGCGAATCATCGGCGTCGAGCCTGTGCCGGAGCGCGCGGAGACCGCGCGCGCGGAATTACGGAAGGCGGGTCTTAATGGCGCGCGCGTTGCCGTTCATAAAGCTTCCCAGGCTTCTCTCCCGTACCAGGACCAGACGATCAATGTCATCGCGCTCGTCTGTTCGGAAGAGGCGGGTCCGGTTCCCGCCACACCTGCGGCGGAAGTGCTGCGTCTGCTGAGGCCATGCGGAGGCACAGCGCTTGTATGGGGTTCGGACGCGGCTGCACTCGAGGAGTGGGGGAGAGACCTGCCCGACTGGCGTGTGACCGTTGACGCCAACGGGACGTGGGGAATGGCGCGCCGCGGGCCCCTCGAAGGAGCAGGTGAATGGACCCATACCTATGCGGAGCCCGGCAATTCCGCCTCGAGCGGCGACATCCTGGTGGGCGCGCCTCTCGAATTGCAGTGGTTCGGTGCGCCCGGACCCCGCCGCATGATTGACCGGCATTTCCGCAATGTACCGCCGCTGTACAAGGACGGCCGCCTCTTTGTGCCCGGCGACGAAATTGTGTACGTAGTGGATGCATACAACGGAGCCCATTTCTGGCACGTCGAGGTTCCCGGTTCCCGCCGTGCGGGTGTCTTTCTCGACTCGAGCAATATCATGGTCGATGAGACCTGCCTGTATCTCGTGGCCGACGAGGTGTGTCATCGTTTTGACGTCGTCACGGGCCGTGGGATGGCGGCGTTCACCATGCCCGGGCGGCAGAGCGTTGTGCCGCAGGAGTGGGGATATCTTTCACGCAGCGGCAACACGCTGATCGGAAGCGGAAGGCCCAAGGGTACGGGTATCAGCGAGATCACGAATGAGATGCAGATGGACACCCGCCCCCTGTGGTATCCCAACATGCTGGTGGCGCTGAGCGAATGCGTGTTCGCACTCGACCGGACAGACGGTTCTATTCTCTGGACCTACGCCTCCGGCCGGATTCTGGACACGACCTTGACCGTGGGCGATGGCCGCGTCTATTTCGTGGAGACCCAGAACGAGAAACCTCTGGCCGACACGACGGGCCGCCTGTCCATGCTGGACGTCACGGAAGGCGGGCACCAGTTCCTCGTCGCCCTGGATATCGCCACGGGCGAGCCGGTGTACAGGGAACCCGTCGACATGACGAATATCCAGCAGCCGTGCTACCTGAACCTGGCGAAGGGCGTCTTGCTATTAAGCGGCTCCAAGATTGACGGAGGCGAGCATATCCGCGCAAGCGGCACGGCGGCCAAAAGTGCAATCACCGGGAAGGAAATCGTTCACTATTACTACTATGCCTTCGACGCCGGAACGGGCGCTCTGCGCTGGCGGACAGATAATCCGACGGACTTGGCGCCGGACGGCGGACACGGAGAATACAACCGGCACCCGACCCTCATCGGTGACATCGCCTACTTGTGGCCGTTCGCGCACAACATCATAACCGGGGAGCTTGTCGAAGGCTGGGTATTTGACCGGCATGGCCACGGTTGCGGGGGCATTTCGGGCTCGGTAAATGCGCTGTTCTGGCGCGGCAACAATCCGTGGATGCGCGATCTGCGGCCCAATGGAGGCTCCTCGCCTATCAACGTCGTGACGCGGCCCGGATGTTGGATCAACATCATCCCCGCGGGCGGCCTGGTCCTTATTCCCGAGGCCAGTTCCGGCTGCACCTGCGCCTACCCGCTCCAGACTTCACTGGCGTACCGCCCTATGTGACGGTGTTTACAGTAGACGAACTGGGCCGGCTCCGGCGCGGCCGGTCCTTCCCGAAAACCTATCCGGCACGGATTGGCACGTTCACTGAGTGGCATCCTGCGGTAATCCCGAGTTCAACCCGATGTTCTGAATCGTGATATCGCTCGTCTGTTCACCGTTCGAGAGCGTGAATGCTGTTCTACTCATGCTCCATCGTTTTTCTGCTTGGGGAATTGCACAAATTCGTTGGGTGACTTGCAGTGCGTGAATCAGGCGGCGCGGCGGTCTAGAAGTGCCGCGGGTGGCGGTCTAAAAGTGTAGCACCCGCTGCCTCAGTATCCCCGGTTCTGCGGGGGGATTCAAGTGTG
>DAOLNV010000161.1 GCA_035416745.1 Candidatus Hydrogenedentota bacterium
CCGGCATCTGGCCCGTGCTCGGACTGTATATCCTGGCCGCGCTCCTGATGAAACCTGCCCCCGTCGTGCCGTTCCAGAGTGCCCAGGACGCCGAGTTCTACAATTCCTACACCTCGTCGCGCACCATGGCTCTCCAACGCCTCAAGCGCACCTTCGACAACCTCGACCGCCGCATTCAACGCATCGAGAGCATCGTCACCGCCCGCGACTACGACTGGGAACGCCGCCTGCACGAGTGACCGGCAATCAAACCCGGAACGCCCCTGTTCGAAGCCGGTGAGGCGGGTGACCTCACCAATCCAGAGACAGCGCGCGCCTGGAATCGCCGGGCGCCGTGGGGCATCCCCATGCTGTGTGCCTCCGGGAGGGCATGAAGCGCGCACGCTCACCGGAATACCATAAAACGAACGAACCATGCCGTCCCGAGCGGCATCCGCACAAGAAAATCCACTGCTTTTCAGAAAACGCACCTGATGGTCAAGTATTTATTACCCTGACGGCCGGCGAGTTCAGCCCTCAATGACGACGGAGCTGTCTCATATTGCTGTCAAAAAGTCCTTGACAACATTCGCTTCTCAGCATATCCTGCTTTTGAGATCGGTCATTCACATTTGCTCTTGTGGGGGCGCCGCACGCGTTGAACATGCCCGAAATGTGAACGGAGTCGCGTTGCGGCAAGGGGGTGGGACGACGGGGATGACGGGAGAACCGGGAAGCGGGGATGTCGACTCAGTAACCTGCCATGCTTTGCTCCGCCAAGATCCGTGTCTGCACAGCATAACCGTCTCACGCCATAACGCAGAAAGGGGGAAATGGCGCCGGGCAGTATAGTACTCCGAGTTTCTCAAGACTGAGAAGGCGTTTGGGAAAAACTCCAAGGAGGAACCACCTATGAGACGCGTTATGTTTGTTGCAACAATCGTCGCGTTCATGTTTGTGATGTCTCCCGCATACGCAAACTATCTCATTGTAACCAAGATCGGCGAAGGCACCGTCAGCCCATCCATAGGCTCGCATTACTATGTGTGGTACACAAAAGTCACGCTCAAGGCCACACCGGCCCCGGGTTGGGTGTTTGACCGGTGGGAGGGGGATTTCGAGGGGAAGCCCAATCCCTACACGTTCCGCTCGACAAGCGACAAGTGGGTGAGCGCCATCTTCAAGCCGGCAACGCCCGGCTTGTCGCAGAATGCCTTGGTCGAGTACGTGGGCGCAAACGACCCGAACTCGAGCTTTACCATTATTGACCACGACGACCACACCGGCTGGGAAGGGTACGAGATGATGGTGACCTCTCAGACATGGCGGACCACCGCCGAGGTCGACCGCCCCCTCTGGGAACATGACATGGTGCTGGTTGTCCCCTGGTTCCACGGCGATGAAGTCATTTACCTCATCAACGGCGGCTCCAATCCTTTGAAATATCCGACTCCGGACAGCCTGTTTGCCACGGTGGCCATTGCGCTTGGCTCCTGTTACGCCCAGATTGACCAGATACCAAATCAACCCCTCTATTTCACCGACGAAGTGAATAACGCGCGAACAGAGGACGAGATCCTCGCCTACAGCATGGACAAGTGCCTCACCACGGGCGACTGGAAATGGCCTGTCCACTGCGCCATGGTAAAAGCCGCCGTGAAAGGCATGGACGCCATCCAGCAAACCCGGGACACGCTGGACAAGTTCATCGTCCTCGGCGCCTCCAAGCGCGGGTGGACCACGTGGCTCACGGCGGCGGTTGACCCTCGCGTGGCGGCCGTCATACCGCTCGTGATTGATGTGTTCCAGTTGCCCCAACAGGTGGAACATCACTGGGAAGCGTATGGGCTGTACTCATCCGCGATCCAGGATTACGTTGACTTCGACCTGTTCTGCCGCGCGGCGACGGATCCCCTGGCACCCGATTTGCTGAACATTGTGGACCCCTACACGTTCATCTCGAAGTTCACCATGCCGGCGCTCATCATAAACGGGTCCAGCGACCAGTTCTTCCTGCCGGATTCCTCACGGTACTACCTGAGCGATCTGCCCAATCAGGCGGACATGCGCCTTCGCTATTTCCCGAACAAGGACCACTACATGGAAGGCGTGATAGACGATTACGACAACCTCTGGCAGATCTTCAGTTGGGGGTTCAATCAGGTGTACGGGTATGAGAATCCGTACATCAACTGGACCGTCGACGCCAACGGGGCAATCACCGTGACCACGTCCAAGACCCCCGATTCAGTAAAACTGTGGCAAGCCACGAATCCGACGGCGCGGGATTTCCGCCTGGAAACGGTTGGCCCCATCTACACCAGCACGGATCTGCCCCGACAGAGCAACGGCACCTACATCGGCTATTGCCCGCCGCCGGCTCAGGGGTGGACCGCCTATTTCGTCGAGGCCGACCTCGGCGCCCAGACCTTTACCACGCGAATCTATGTCACACCCGACATCGACCCGTATGATGATATGGGTTGCTGGCCGGCGGACTGACCGTAACAGCCAACAAGGCCGGCGAACAGTAAAACGCCTCGCCCCATGCATCGCAGCACGGGGCGAGGCGCTTATCTGTCACAACGTTCAGCCCCCGGCTATCGGGTCATTTTAAGTACCTTGCCATTGTAAACGAGTTTGTTGTTGATAATTTCAATATAATGAACTTCGTCTGTGCCGTCTTTGTAAATCTTGACCTTGTCCCCTTCGATGGTCCATTTGGCGCGCACATTGCCATTCATTTTCCATTCCCCATTTGCGCCGTATTCAATAACCAGTTGTCCGTTTCCTATCTGCTGGACCTCCTTGCAGCCGGTGAGCGTTTCCACGGTGATCGGCTTGCCTCCAAAGGGGTCGTCCGTCGCAGGCGCTTGTTCAGGGACCGCCTGCGTGACCTCTTCAGGAACTGCCGCGGGCGGTTCTTCGGGAGGTTGCGGCTCGGACGGCGCCGGCGCAGGTGCTTCAACAACGGGCGGAGCCGGAAGAGGCGTCTGGGGCTTTTCGACTCTCGGCGGGTCCGGTTGGGCGGGCAACAGTGCCGGTGTTTCCTCGGACCTGGGCCACCAGACAAGGGCTGCAACGACGCAAACGACCACGGCGGCAATCAATGAGACGACAGCAGTGCGGTTCATATGGTACCCCCTTCCCCAATCTCGATGAGTTCATCACGCTTGTTGAACATGCATAAGAAACGTTACCGTTCAGGTTACTCACGAGAACAAGCGCCGTCAAGAAAGCGGCTCACGCCCAAACCCGGATAACACCACGATTCGGGAAACTCACACAGAGACATAAAGGACGCGGAGGAAATGGAGCCCGCGCCGAAGCGGAATCTACTCAACGTCCCCGCTTATGATGCGGGAAATGCCGTCCCTCGTCAAAGCCTCGCCGAACTTGAGCAGACAGCCGAGTCTGATACCCGTCAACCGCGTATAGGTCAACACCTGCTTATGGTTCGCTTTTGTGACCTTCTCCACGGATTTGAGTTCCACAAGAACGGTATCCTCCACGATAGGGTCTGCACGAAACCCTTCGTCGAACCAGAGCCCGCGAAGCTCGATGGGAATGGGAATTTGCCGTGCCACGCGCAGGCCCCGGGCCTCCAAATCGCGTGCAAGAACCGCTTCGTACACTGTTTCCAACGGCCCGGGACCCGTCTCGCGATGAAGCGCCACCGCGCAAGCCACAATGATGCTTCCTGTCTCATTCTGTTTCGGAGGATTCGATCTTCGTGTTCCCTGTGTCTCCGTGTGAGTTCATTCCTGTCTTTATGGAGACAATAAGGTCCCTCCAGCAGGGGCTTTCCTGTCCGGCGATTGAGGTTACGTCCCCCGCCTGCTTCTGCGGTGCAGCGCGGGAGCTTCACCTCCGCGCCCAATCGTTCCCAATTCGTGCGGCTCGGTTTCTACCCGCCGAGTTTCGATAACGTTTCCCCCGCCTGGATACTGGCCGCCTGGATTTCGTCCGGGTCGGGCATGAGG
>DAOLNV010000162.1 GCA_035416745.1 Candidatus Hydrogenedentota bacterium
GCCCGCGTCCGCACCTTGACAGACGCTCAGCCCATATGGTATGGTCCCGCCCGCTTGAGCGATTTTTTGCGGCCCCGATAGCTCGAACGGATTTATAACTCCTTATTTGTAAGTAACTTATGATTTTTCGCGGTTTCGGTCTTTGCTCGGGCAGAAAGCCTGATTGTGTGGTACAATCCTCCACGCTCTGGGACCAACTGAGAGAGGTGAAATGCTGCCATGAACAAACGTGATGCCAAGAAATTCCAAAAGCTCTTGCTAGAGGAACGGGAGCGCCTCGTAAGGGGCGTGCGTCAGTTAGAAGAAGATACCCTCTATCAACCCGCTACCGACAATGTCTCGGATGTTTCCAGCTATGCCGAAGTCGGAACAGACAGCTTCGAGCGGGAGATAGCTCTCAGCCTTGCGGGGGTGGGATCTCGCCAGCTCCACGAGGTCGCGGACGCCCTGCGGCGCATTGAAGAAGGCTCCTACGGCAAGTGCGAAGGCTGCCAGAAAGAGATTCTACGAAAACGCCTGGAGGCATTTCCTTCGGCACGTTTCTGCATCGAGTGTCAGTCAGCCCTCGAACGCGGCGGCGTCCTATGATATCTGGACTGAGTCCGGAGAGAAAACAGCAGATACTGTGGATAATCGCTATTGTCTTGAGTATCGTTGCGGTGGACCAGATAACGAAGCATCTGGTCATCACATATATTCCAGAAGGAAGCGAGACCCTGGGCTCCCATCCGCGCGAGTTCTTCTGGCTTACCCACCAGCGCAATTCCGGTCTTGTGGGGGGAATGTTCCGCGGCAGAGAGCTTGTCCCCTTGATTGCCCCGGTGTTTGCTACCCTGGTCCTCGCGTATTTGTTCAAGTTCCTCAATCCGAAATCCAGCTGGCAGTCCCTTGCGTACGGACTGGTGGCCGGCGGCGCGATCGGCAATTTGATCGACCGCGTACGGCTGGGTTCTGTTACTGACTTTCTCCAATTTCATTTCTATTTCGTCCCTTTCGATTTCCCGTGGAAGCTGTATCCCGCCTTCAACGTAGCCGATTCCTGCATTTGCACGGGGATAGTCCTTTTGGTCATACTCACCTGGAAACAACCTCAGCCCGATTCGCAGGAAAGCACCCGTGCTGCCAACACTACTTGAGTTAGGCCCTATCAAGATCAATTCGTACGGCCTCATGCTGGCCATCGGTTTCATCCTCGGCGTCACGTTCGTCAGGCGTGAATGCAAGCGGATAGGCATCGACCCCGACATTATCGCAGACGGCGCTTTCTGGACACTGCTCGTCGGGCTGTTTGGCTCCCGGCTCGCACACATTCTCCTGTACCCGTCGTCGTATTCGTGGCGGGACCCGCTGGGATGGGTGGCCTTCTGGCGGGGCGGTCTGGTGTTCCAAGGCGCTCTTCTGGCGATTCCTTTCGTATACTGGTATGTACGCCGCAAGAAGATCGACTTCTGGCCTCTTGCCGACATTGCAGCATCGTATATCCCGCTGGGTCACGCCTTTGGCCGCCTGGGCTGCTTTCTCAACGGCTGCTGCTATGGGAAGCGGTCCGATGTGTTTTGGGCCATACCCTTCCGCCGGGTTCCCTTCGACCTGAGCAAGGAACCTACCGGGAGTCCGGCTTACCTTGACCATTGTGCGCGCTTTGGACTGTCCTATTGGGAGGACAAATGGTCATTTCCCGTCCATCCCACCCAGCTTTACAGCGCTGTCGGGCTCTTGCTTATCTTTGCGCTGCTGATGGTGCTTCGAAAGAAACATCCGCCCTTTTGCGGATTCGTTCTGCCTATGTATTTGACCTTGTATGGTTTAGGGCGTTTTGTGCTCGAGTTCTTCAGAGGTGATCACAATCCGAGCCATTTCGGCGGGCACCTGAGCGACCAGCAGGTGTTCTCCCTCTTATTAGCGGTAGTAGGCACCGTTCTCTTTTTCTACCTCAGGCGCAAGGCATACCATTCAAGAGACAACAACTGCGACAAAGCGTAGCAGTCGCCACCGTCCGCCTTCGCATGTCCGTAAGAGCCACAATCAGCCAGAGGCTATTGCGTGAAACACAGGAGAAAATCCGCAAGAGTGCTTCCCCACATATTGCCATGGATTGAGCCATAATCCACTGTGAACAGGTAGTTTACGGGCATGTTCCACATGAAACGCTTGACTTTCCGATGCGTTTCGTCTATGTTCTGGGTGGGAGAAGTTCTATGATGCGCCCTACCAAGCTGAGCCAACATGTCTTTCTTGAATTGCCCCCTGTTCTTTCGCACTACCTCGAGGGGGCGCGAAATGTCTGGCTTGAATCGGAACCCAAGGAAGGCCGCCTCACCTTTCTGAATCGAATCGGCTTCTTCATGGATTTTGAGGCAGCAGCCGTCGAACGCCGCCATCTGCTCGAGTTTCTGGGATGGCAGCGCGCCCGCGCCTTGTGTTTTCGGATTGGATTCGAACAAGGGCGCCGGGACGCCGCGCGCCATCTGAACGTGTTTCAGCAGAACGTGCGGTTGGCGCTTCAGGCAGGTCCCGTCTTTGGTCAGCTGCAGGGACGGTACGCGGCAGACCCGATCCGGTTCGAGTATGACTTGGACAGCCGAACGCTTTACCGCGAAATCGCCTTCAATGAGGGTCTGGAAGGCAAGGCCCATAAACTCGTTGCGGGTTCATTGGGTGAGTGTGGATGTTGGAATACCACGGGTTACCTGTCAGGCCATGTCAGTGAGATCATTGGCCGGCGGGTGCTGTGTCTCGAAGTCGAGTGCATGGGGAAAGGCGATGCGCGCTGCCGCGTCGTAGGCCGCTTCGAACCGGAATGGGGCCCCGAAGCCGATTGGATTCGCGAGGCAATGAAAACTGGGGCATTTCATGAGGAAGTTGCGCAGGCGGAACTGAGAACCGCCCAAGTGCAAAAGAAGGCACGGCAAGTTCAGTTGAAACTCAACGCGCTCACTGGACGATTGCGGGGCGAACTGCTTCTCAACGAGGTTGTTGCACAATCCGATGCAATGAAAGTGGTTATGGCGCGCGCAGAGCAAGTGGCTGCTTCCGAAATACCGGTGCTGCTTGTGGGAGAAAGCGGCGTCGGCCGCAAAACGCTGGCCCGAGCCATTCATTTCGCTGGAGGCCGAAAAGCGGGACCGTTTGAAGTCCTCGATACCACAGGGCTCGACAGCCGGCTGATTCTGCAGGAATTGGCCGGGTTCGCCGCGGGAGCTTTTCCTGGGGCCGTGCGGAGCCATGCGGGCGCCATTCGCCGGGCACACCGTGGAACACTGTATGTTCAGGGCCTCGACAGCCTGGATCAGGAAGCACAACGTGTTCTGTACCAAGTTCTTGAGAAAAGCACCGTCTCGCCTATGGGGGATTCCGCCGAGGAGCCGGTTTCGGTGCGTCTCATAGCCGCAACGAGCGAAGAGCCTCACGATATGTTGAGCGGCGGCCGTCTGCGCGAAGACCTGTACTACGCATTGTCGGTCGCGCGGATTGATGTCCCCACGCTGCGCGAACGCGAGGACGATGTATTGCGAATGGCCGAGGCCTTTCTGCGCGAATTCTCGGAACTTTATGAACGGGAGGGGCTTGTACTTTCCAAAGAATGCCACCAGGTCCTGCGGGAATGCGCGTGGCCAGGCAACGTCCGCCAGTTGCGAAACATCATCGAACAAGCTGTCATCTTTGCACAAGGTGACACGCTCACTCTGGCCGACCTGCCGGAGGAGGTAGTTCTGTCACGCGCCAAAAGAGGCCAGGAGGAACTTAGTGAAGATGTTATACGGGCCGCATTGCGTAAGACCAAGGACAACCGCAGTGCGGCGGCTGATCTTCTGGGAATCGGACGCACCACGCTGTGGCGGGCCATGCGCCGTATGAACATCGAGTGACCAACCGGTACCGGGCGGGTACCCTGCGCAGTTAGACTCCTTTCATCCCCCAAAGGGCCTATCTCCCGCAATGTATTACATTC
>DAOLNV010000163.1 GCA_035416745.1 Candidatus Hydrogenedentota bacterium
ATCAGCGACGAACTCGTCGAGCCCGTCCTCGCCCGCTCCAAGAAGCTCTATCCCGCCCCCCTGCGCCGCGTGACCGCGAACGTCGAGGTGGACGGCAAACCCCCGCCTTTGCAGGTCTTTTTCGATTTCTGGCGGATCGACTATGGGACAGCAGGGCCGTAAAACCCAACAAAAACGCGAAACGGCCGGCCCCGCCGGGAAAACCTCCAACCCGAAACCTCAAAACAGACACCGAAAACCCAAGCAAATCCGCATGGGTAAGGGCTGACTGCTCCGCCTATGGGATGCTAGTGGACTGAAACATGTCAGGCGGGTTCGGATCGTCCTTGTCACGGCTCGTAGACATCCTCGTATGACTTGAGCCCTTTGAACAGATTGTTGCGCGGCGCATATTCAATGTTGCGGTCGTTTGGGGTTGGGTTGAAATAGTAGGTCATGGTGAATTTCCGTGTCCATGCGTGGGGAACCTCAAGCGGCCCATACATTTTTCCATAGTACGCCATCTTTGCGCCCCCACTTTCTTCGCGACCGTTCCCCACGCGGAAGACAAGGTAGTCGTCATCCGCTATCCGCTCTTCGCAGAGATACTTTCCTTCCACGCGATGCAAGCGCAAAGCTCCTTCAGGCCGATATCCCGAAAGAGCAGCGACTTGGTCTGAGACCAGCGCGCTGAACTTGTCTTTTTTTCGCATGTAGAAGCCATTGCCCTCCCCCGGGAAAGACAGGGTAATCGTCAGGTCGTAATTTGACCGCCCCCCCCTTTTCTCGTCGTACGTGTAGACCATATCGGCATGCGTCCCTTTTCCGTAAGGGCCCACCCAGTCTCCGGCCAGAAAGTCGAAACCGAGGCTGTTCGTGTCCGCCGGCAGGGTGACTTCAAGCCGCCTCGCGTACATCCGGATCGGGTTGCGGATCTGCTTGAGCGTCACCCGGACCGTTGGGTTCCATGGGATTCGGCACCCATCTTCCATGCTGATAATTCCCAGTCCGCCAAAAGCGAACTTGGATCGTGTCTTATAGAAGCCGTCTTTCGTCACACTATAGATCAGTTCCTCTGACAGCCGCCCCTCTGCCGCAAACAGCCCGTCACAGTCCGTTCCACCTGTAGTAGGTTTCACACCGTTTACGGCCAGATTGACACTAACGGCGGCATTCGTGACGTTGTTTCCGTCCTCATCAACAACATGAAACGTCACCTTGGCCTTGGGCCCTCCGAGTTTGGACACGCCATGTTTCTCAGCCTGGTAGCGGCTCCACTCTTCCGACGGGACCTTGACCCTCTTTCGCGGGTCAAACGCCAGGACCGCGTTGGTCAGCACGACCACCCCCGGAGCGTAGGCCGCGCCGAGACGCGATAGACGGGCTTCTTCCGCCACGGCCCTCCCAACTTCCGCCGCCGCTTCCCGCGCCTCACCTGCGGGCATACGTTTCACCTCGTCCGCCGCGGTTCCGGGCCGCCCGGAGACAAGTCTCCAAACGATGAAAACGGTCACCGCAAGTACCGTGCCTGCAAGCAGCTTTCTCACTTCAGCCCTCCAGTCTCCACAAGATTGACGAACAGCGGGTAGACGTAATAGTAGGCCACCTGCTTCAAATCGCTATGCAGCCAGCGGTTGTCGAGATCACCGTCTCCCGTCCGCCACCAGCCATTGGGATGCAGATTAAGTGCATTCATATCCACCTCTTCCGCCATAACAGGTTCTTCATTAGATCCAACTTGCGCAAGCCCCGCCGCCTGCGAGAGGGCAGGTATGCCATAGGCGAGAATTCGAAATCGATCCGCCAACGATATCGAATAATGAAACATCTCGGCTGGATTCGGATGGAAGACCGGCGTTGTCCTGAGTTGGTCAGACGTGAGGGCGTTCGCCGCATCCTGACAATACGTACGCCACCATGTCAAATCAGCCTTGTAACCAAGGAAGCCCCATCCGGCGCAATCGCTTGCGTAGCTAGACGTGATGAGATCGCTCGACGCGGTCCGTCCCTTGAACAATTCCTGTTTCTGCCAACTGTAGCGACCGACGTCAGCAAGGATTCCCTCAGCAGGCCAGGGCGTTCCATCTGCGTTGAGTTCGAATACTTGGTCACCACTTGAATAGTAATTGTACGCGACGGGGAGGACGGCATGAAAGCGGTTTGTCCACGTCAGCGTCGCTCGAGCGTCCGCATCAAAAAGCGCGTGCCAGCAGGCCGACCATGTTTTTGAATGGTAATCCCGCCAATCATCGTGGACCATCGGGTTGGATGCCCCGGAGGTGTTGAACAGGCTCGCGTCGTAACACTCGGCCGCAACAGCCGCGTTGAGCATGAAGTACTTGGTCACCTGCAGACCATGGTCTTGGATCGCGCTCGAGACCGCCATGTTGCCGAGGCTGTGCGCCGCGATCACCTTGACCTCGCCCGGCAGGGACGCGACGGCAGCGCTCAGACCCTGCGCGGTCTCGAAAGCATGGCAAACATTCGTGTAGTAGTTTGGCGAGCGATAACCCGCACCAGTAATCCAATGCTGGCTCTCGTTGCCGTACCACGTAACGGCCGTGAACCGGGCGTTCATGCCGGACTGGTAGAGCCTCTTGAACACTTCCGCGTTCCACGCCCGGGCCTCGCCTTCGCTGACGTTGTATCCGTGGACAAAAACGAAATGAGCCTCGCAGTCGCCTGGATCCGGCTGGCCGAGGGGGTCCAGTTGCAGCGCGCCGCCAGTCGGACGTTCGACGGCGCCTCCGGCGGCGGACCGGAGGTTCACCCACCTGTACATGTTCTCCACCTCGTAGAACCGGACGGGGCACTCCGCGCTTAATATCGTATGGCCGTCCGCGTCAACGACTTCCAACTCCATGCACGCACCATCACGTGTGCCTTCGACCATCAACACCCCCTTATCACCGTCCGCCCGGACCGCTGCCAAGAACTCGGCTGATAGCGGCGTGGACACCTCCACGAAGGGATCGGCTGGCAAGAGAGGCGCGGACGGCGCCGGGGCGTTTAACTGTGGGCCACACTTATTGTAGTCCGTACGGAGGCAGTCAGTCGCGTTATAGCGTGACAGGTCCGTTTCAGCGAAAGCAATGCCAATGCTCTTGATCCTGTATAGGTATCCGTCTTCAGGAGGCAGCAAGCTCAATGTTCCTCCCAGATTGAGCCAAACGATCATGAAATCCAACAGGTCTGAACGGCCGTTAACAATGTGATCCAAACAGTTACACTCGAACTGATCGGGCTGGTCGGTGTCAGGTACGTTCTCCTCGTGTTCCGCAAAGGCCCCATTGTCGTTGTCGTCGTTGATCCAGAACCGGAAAACTTCATTTGTGGCTGCTCGGAGCCGGTCAGCGCCGTCAATTATTCCGTCGCGATCGTAATCAGGGACTAGAGCCATCCTGACCACCGTCACCCTGACGGTGTCGCAGCAGGTGACGCCGCCGGAGGCGAGGCGGAGTTCCAGCGCCACGTCGCGGGGGACTGCACTGGTTTCGACGCCTTGGAGATAAACCGTCGGCGGGATCGTGTCGGTGCCTACGGTCCATATCTTCGGCAAGGTGAACGGCGTGCCGTTGGTGTTGTTCTCCGGCCACACCGCGATCTTCCCGCCGCAGGCGGCGGCGGAGAGCGTCAGGGTTCCCGACGTTAGGCCCTCCGGACCGAACGACAGGTTCAGCGGCGCAAGACTCTCCGCGCCGATCACGGCCAGACCTCCCACGCTCTCTTCGAGTGAATCGTCTTCTTCATCAATGCCGCCATCATAATCCGAATCGGCGTCAAGATCAACTTTGGGCACGTACAACGTTGCGCTCTTGCCTGCGGCTTTAAACGTCGAATTGGGCCAGTAGATTTCTTTGGTGACGATATGATCAGGATCAAGCACGAAGATTTGCGGCGATTGG
>DAOLNV010000164.1 GCA_035416745.1 Candidatus Hydrogenedentota bacterium
CTAATCTGAATAGGCCTTGAAGTCTACACGGAACGGCCGAATGCCTTCAAAATATGCGCACAATAGAGCTGGAACGATCAGGGGCTGTCTCACGAACTTGACTCTCGTTCGGGCTTCTTCTATACTCTGAACGGTTTACAGGCGAGACGTGAAAAGTTGGGGATGTAGCTCAGTTGGGAGAGCGCTTGTCTGGCAGACAAGAGGTCGTCGGTTCGATTCCGATCATCTCCACCACTAAGTTATTCAGGCCTAAGGGTTTATGCAAGGAGCCCTTGGGCCTGTTTTTTGTGCCGTTGACATTTATGCACCGTTTGTGCACCATAAGCCCGTGGAGGGAGCCCGTGGAGGGCATGCCGATGGGAAGCAGAATCGAGCAACGCGGCAAACGGGGCACATGGTGGTATCTCGGCTTTTTCAACGGGCGGAAGTTCCGTGAATCCCTCAAGACCACCGTCAAGAACGTGGCAGAACGCGAGCAACGTATCCGCGATGCCAAGTACCAAGACCCGGCGTTCATGCCGACCCGCAAGCTGAATCCTACCGTCGGAGAATTCTGGCAAGAATACGAAGCTTGGGCGATCGAGCATCGAAGCAAAGCAACGGTCGAGGTGCAACGGCATTTGTGGAATTCCATCATCACATTCACGAAGGCACAGCGGATGCGCGATTTTCGGCCGCAAGACTTCGAGCGAATGAAACGACGACGGCAGGCCATGGGCAAAGCGGGCTGGTCTGAGACGACGTGTAACAGCGCACTCAAAGACTTTGATGCGATATGGCGGCGCGGCGTCAACATGGGGTGGATTACGGGCGAAAGCCCGGCGGCGCACGTTGAGCGGTTCACTGTGACACGACGCGAAATCACGTTTCACACCCGTCAAGACATCGAGCAACTACTCGAGGCGGCGGGCGATGACCAGCAGTTGAGATGGGCAATTCTACTTATGGGATTCGCCGGTTTGCGGCGCGCTGAGATGGCGTTCCTTCGATGGGAGAATCTGGTCTTTGACGCGAAGGCGTCTTTTATCCGTATTCGTGAATGCGACGGGTTCAGACCCAAGACCCGGCAGGAACGCACAATCCCGATGCACCGTCGTATCTTCAGTGAGATGCACCCGTTCCGACAGGAGAGCGGACCGGTCTTTGTATCGGGGCGGAAAAACGAAGGCAAACACCGCTATCCCTATGACTGCAAACGGGCGCTCACATCGGCGATCAAACGCGCAGGCCTGCCGGATGCCGATCCGTTTCAACGTCTGCGGCGGTCATTCGGCAGCATGCTGGTACAAGAGGGCGTGTCCATCTTCAAGATTGCGCGATGGATGGGGCACAGCGTCAAAATAGCAGAGGCGCATTACGCGGCGCTTCTCCAGCACGACGGGGACATTGATCGGATTTGAGACCAAACAGCATCTGTGAAACACCCGCGCCGCTACTTCACGCTTATCCAGAGCGCCAAACGCCACGGCATTGACCCCTGCGCCTACCTCCGCGACACCCTTCTCCGAATCACCGCCGAGCCCGGCATCGCCCCCCCACTACTCCCCGCGCTTCTATGGGGCGAACTTTTGCATGTCGGGAAAGCCAGCGCCTTTGGCCTGGGCAAGTACCGCCTCGAAGTGCGCCAAAGCTGCATTCCCGCTCGAGTTCAGGAACAAAACCGCAGCACGGACAACGAATAACACCGGCCCCAATTGCGCTTTGCCCTGCGCTCATCCGCTATCCTAGCGAATGACTGACCGTGCTGATCTCCACCGCCACGCTCAGGAACGGCTGATGGCCCGGCGCAACGAATCGAGGCAAATCCTCTCACTCTGAGTGGTACATAAATTGGGGGCAGGGCACGCCTTGCCGCCGAACAGCACGGTGAGCGTTCGGAATTCGCGGACTTTGAGTTGCACCTGGTTCTCCTCTGTCATGTTTGCGTAGCCGTCGGTGAGGATGACGGCTTTGTCGAAGCGGTTGGCGAGGATGTGTTCGGCGATGCAGTTGAAGTCGGTGCCGTAGGTGGTTTGGAAGTGTCCGGCGAGGAAGGTTCGGAAGGGTACCTCGACGACTTTGTTGGAGAACAGGAGGATGGTCTTCAGTTCTGTTCTCAGGTTTCGCAGGAGGCCGATGATTTCGGGCAGGTGTTGGTTGACGCTGCCGGAGACGTCGAGGTAGATGGCGAGGCCCCGTTCCTGCACCGTTTGCCGGTAGGCCAGGTTGTGGTAGTGCAATGGCGGCATCCCGGCTGCGAGCAGGACGAAGTCGCGCTTCGACGGCTGGATGGGGATGGGTGAGACGCTGATGCGCGGTTGCGGGCGCAGTTTGTTCCCACTGCGCTGAACCTTTCCCGAAATCAAGAAAGGCGGAATCCCGAATGGGGAGACTGCCCAAAGATTTGGTATACTCAGAATGAGCAGCAACTGTGAGGTTTACGAAAATGGACCTGCCCATAGAGGTTGATCGCGAACAGATTGCGGGCTTTTGCCGCAAGCATCATCTCATCAAGCTGGCGCTGTTCGGCTCGGTTTTGACTGACCGGTTCGGGCCGGACAGCGATGTGGATGTGCTGTTCGAATACGACCCCAAGCACGTCCCGACGCTCTTCGATGTGGTTCGCATGGAGCGCGAGCTATCTGGGATCTTGGGCCGCAAGGTGGACATGCGGACACCGCGGGATCTCAGCCGCTACTTCCGGGACGAGGTCGTCAACAACGCCGCGGTGCAGTATGTCGCGTGACGCCGATCTGACTCGGGTCCAACACATGGCTGAGGCGGCGCGGGAGATCCAGGCTTATGTTGCAGGGCGCAGCCTGGCCACCGTTCGCTCCGACCAGCCGCTCAAGCATCTGATCATCCGCAACCTCGAGATCATGGGCGAAGCCGCCAGCCGCGTCTCCGCGGAGTTCCGGAAAAAGCATCCGGCCGTCCCGTGGCAGGACATGGTCGACTTGCGCAACCGTCTCATTCATGTCTATTTCGACCTCGATCTGGAGATCATCTGGGCCACGGCGCGCGAGGATATTCCCGCACTGCTTCCGCAGTTGGAGGCGATTCTGGACGAATTCGCCGGCTGACGGGGCCATCCTCTCTCTACAACGGACTGTGGCCGTGATTATTGCCCTGCGTCTCGCACTCCCAGACGGCGACGCCGGTTACTTCGACTCGGCCCATATTTCGCGGTCGCCGCCGTGACGATCCCGAGCGATGAAGTGCGTGGCGAGTGATTCAGGGTGCAGTTGGATTTTGCAGGCCAAGCGCGCCGCGTCCTCGAAGGATTCGGCGGCCATCTTGGCGTTGGCTTCGGCCAGAAGCTGAGAAGCTTCGGCTGAAGCGTCTTCCATGTTCGTGGCTCGAGCACTAGATGAAGTTGCCAATGCGAGAACCAAGAAGGCTGTACCGACGCAAACAGAAACGAACGACTGTCCAAAACGTGAATGGAACATCTTAGCAACTCCTTTGAATGCTGCTTTATCTGCCATATTAAACGATACTATTTAGGTAGACAGCCTAGGGGCTAGTATTCTGCGATGAAGAAATCAGATTGGCGGTAATTTGGACTTGGAACGTGGCGGGTGTATCCGATTCAGTTGCGAGCGAAAGGACATGGGATACAGCGTCATATTTCCACGCACCTATACCATCATACTCAAGCACTCGGGCAACTTCCCAAGTACCATTGCGGTGAGAACATATGTTGAAGTATACATAGCCTCCACCTCCGTAAGGCCCTTGGATTAGCGCTACTGACGGGAGAGCCGCGTCAATTTTATACGTATCGACAATCATCCACACGTTCTCACTAACCCAAGGCACCCATTCGTTATCGGACTGCGCCTACCCCCAATCTTCGACCACGGGACGGCGGATTTAAGGTGGAATCTG
>DAOLNV010000165.1 GCA_035416745.1 Candidatus Hydrogenedentota bacterium
ATGTCCGCGGAGCCGGCTGGCTTATGCTTAAATCAACGGAGGGTAATCCGCATGAGGCTGCGCTATTTCCGACTGGTGGTTGTTCTTGTTGCCGTGTTCTTTTGCCTGACCGGCACGGGGAGGCCAGCATCGAGCGCTGAAGGCGGTGCCAATATTCAGGCCGTAGCCGAACGCGCGCGGCTTCCCGAGTGGCCCCTGCCCGCCGTTGTACTCTATGTTGCTCCGGACGGTTCGGACGCGGCTCCGGGCACTGCCGAGCAGCCGTTCGCGACGTTGGAGCGGGCGCGTGATGCACTACGTGAGCTGAAGCAAGAGGGCCGGTTCGCGCAGGGCGGCGCGACGGTGGTCATACGCGGAGGCCACTACCAGGTGTCGCAGACATTTGCGCTGACTGCCGAAGATTCCGGCGAGGCTTCGGCTCCGATCCGGTATTGGGCTGCCGACGGCGAGACGCCTGTGTTCAGCGGCGGGATTCGTGTCGAAGGATTCGCGCCGGTGACCGGCGAGGCCATTCTGGCGCGGCTTCCCGAAGAGGCGCGCGGCAAAGTGATGCAGGCCGGCCTCGCGCAGTTCGGGATCGGCGAGTTGAAACCGCTCCGGCTGGGCGGCTTCAACAGCGGACTGGGCTTCAAAACGCATCCCGTGATGGAATTGTTCTTCGACGGGAAACCGATGCCTTTGTCGCGCTGGCCCAACGAAGAGTTTGTGCGCGTTGCGGACGTTGTCGTGAAGGACGGCCATACGGCTCATGGGCGCGAAGGAAGCAAGACCGGGCGGTTGTTGTACGAGGGTGACCGGCCCGCGCGTTGGAAGGATGAGCATGCCGTTCTGTTGTACGGGTACTGGTTTTGGGACTGGGCGGACTCGTATGAGCGGGTCGCGTCGATCGACACCGAAAAGCGGGAGTTCGTGCTGGAAGAACCCTACTGCGGGTACGGGTACCGCGCGGGCGCGCCGTATTACGCCATAAACGTGCTCAGCGAGATCGACATGCCAGGCGAGTGGTACCTGGACCGCCCCAACCGCATTCTCTACTTTTATCCCCCCTCGGATCTGTCACAGGCGGCAGTCGAACTTTCGGTCTCGAACTTTCCGTTCGTCCGGACCGACAACGTCTCGTACACGTCGTTCAAGGGCCTGGTTTGGGAGCTTGGCGGCGTAAACGCGGTCGAGATTCGCGGCGGCAGCAACTGTCTGGTCGCGGGCTGTATCGTGCGGCGCTGCGGCGGCGACGGCATCGTTGTTGCAGGGGGGAACTCGCACACGCTGCTGGGTTGCGACGTGTACTCTCTGGGCCGGGGCGGGCTGGTAGTCTCGGGCGGCGACCGCAAGACGCTGACGCCCGGGAATCACCTCATCGAGAACTGCGACGTTCATGAGTTGTCGCGCATCGACCACACCTACACTCCCGCGGTCCTGCTTAATGGCGTCGGGAACCGCGTCGCGCGCAACCGGCTCCACGACATCCCGAGCAGCGCCATGCGCATCGAGGGCAACGACCACGTGATCGAGCTGAACGAAATCTATCGCGTGGTGCGGGAATCGGACGACCAGGGCGGCGCCGACATGTTCGGGAACGCGACGTACCGCGGCAACGTCTTCCGGTACAATTACTGGCACCATATCGGCAACCAGACCAATCCCCAAGAAGCTCCTGCATGCGGGCAGGCGGGCATCCGGCTCGACGACGCGATTTCGGGCACACGGATCTACGGGAACATATTCTACCGTGCCTCCGCCGGAAAACTAGGGTTCGGCGGCGTGCAGATCCATGGCGGCAAAGACAACCTGGTCGACAACAATGTCTTTGTCGAGTGCATGGCGGCTGTGAGCTTCTCGGCGTGGGGCGAGGCCCGTTGGCGGCAATTCGCGGCCAACGCCATGGGATCGCCCCAGATCGAGCCCGTGCTCTACCTGAAACGCTACCCCGAACTCGAGCGGCTCGCCGAAGACCATGACGTGAATACCATCGCGCATAACCTCGTGCTGAACTGCGGCGAGTTCATCCGGCGCGACAGCGGGCGTGGAGTCCTCACGGAGAACATCGTCACGACGGCAGACGCCGTCTTGACGAGCGAGTCAGGCCTCAGCCTCGGCGCGCTCGCCCCTGTGCTGAGCCAGCACGGCCTGGCGCCCATTCCGTTCGCGGAGATCGGACTGTATCAAAGCGAGGTGAGGCCGTCGGTGGCCGGCGGGCGCGCGGAAGGGCAATAGGGCGCCACTGGAAGCCATCACGTGCTCCGCGCCGGATATGCCAGTCTTTTTCTGAACGCGGCAAAAGCTTCGCGGGCAGTCTCTTGCGCCCGGGCGCGGATGGTGTTGAGCGTGTCGAACTCGTCGAAAAGCACGCGGACAACATCGGGGTCGAGCTTTCGGTTGGCAACCATGTCGGCCAGCACCGCGCGGGCTTCGGGTTCAGGCATGCCTTTCCGGTAGGGCCGGTCTTCGGTGATGCCCACAAACACGTCGGCGACCGCCAGTACGCGCGCGCCCAGGGGAAGCAGGTCGGCGGTGTATCCAAAAGGATAGCCGCTGCCATCAAGGCGTTCCTGGTGCAGGGCGCTCCAGGAGGTGAGCAGGTCCAACTCCGGGAGAGGGGCGAGTGCGTGGAAGGTGTAGTAGACGTGAGACCGCATCGTGTTCCATTCGTCGTCGGTAAAGCGATCGGGTTTCTCGAGGATCTCGAGCGGCACGGCCAGCTTGCCCAAGTCGTGAAGGTGGGCAGCGAGTCTCAAGAGCTTTTGTTCGGCTTCCTCGAATTCGAGGCGTTGGCCGAGAGCTTCGGCCACGGCCGCTAACCCGCTGGTATGAGTCGCTGTGAAGGGACTGCGAAAATCGATCAACTGGCACACAAGCTCGCCGAATTGGAGCAGTTCGTCCTGCGTGGCCACGCGGCGGGACTTCTTGAGACAAGCCGCGAGCGGCCGCTCGACGGAGCGCGAGATGACATCCATCCAGATATTGTCTCGATGGGCGAACGCGAGAACCGCGTCGGTCAGTTCAGGATGGAACCATGCGACCCGGCGTTCCCGGATCTTCTTACAGACCGATGGAACCCTGCTCAGGGCGCGAATATTCTTGGGGACCAGGACCGAGAGGCGATCGGCCAGGTGAATGATGTGGCTCGCCAGGGGCACGGTCACTCCATCGCGTTGGCTCCCTTTCCCGTCGTCCCAACGCACATGATGGAACCGGATGATGCCGGCGGCATCCGAGAACGGTTCGAAACGCCTGAGAATCTCATAACCCGTGCTACAGTGGTTGTCGGGTTCTCGATACTCGAAATCCAGAATATCCAGCCGTTCATCAAGGGAGAAGGCGCCGATGTCGTGCAACATGCCCGCAATCACCAGGGTCCGGCTCTCCTCCTCGGGCAGCCCCAAGCTTTCCGCAATGCGCAAGGCGAAATACGCGACACCGAGATGATGCTCGGCCAGAGCGGGGCTCATCATGTCTATGGTTTTTGCGAGCGGAATCAGCAAGTCTGCTAGACTGACGTTGATACTGGATGCATCCATGGCAACTCCCTTATTTCAAGGTGGATAGCACCGGCTGGCCGTGCCCTTGAACATCACTCTACTACATCCTCGGGTAGCGGCGCACCTCAATTCGTCTGGCCTATGCGTCTCCGATGTGGGCACGTCTCTCAAGAGAGGCACTTCGGAGCAGCGCCCGGGAGAACAGGCAAACCAGCCGGGTCAAGTGCGGCAAAAGGCTTCCTCGAGAACCGCGATACGGTAACAGGAGCGGCGACAACGTGTTGAAAACCTTGGTTTTATTATGGTAACATCAATTTTCG
>DAOLNV010000166.1:0-1356 GCA_035416745.1 Candidatus Hydrogenedentota bacterium
GGCATTCCGCACCGTCCACGGCGGTCGATATTCGCCCTTGCCGATGGCCCGGGGCACTCTCTGATGGTTCTCTTTATCGGCCTTGAAGGTCCCACAAGGACCTGTCAGGATACGCGGGAGTTCAAGCAGGACACGTGTTCAGACATGGGGGAGAGGAGCTATGAGAGGTATCCGGGGACTAATCTTGGGAATAACCGTGTGTGGCGCCGCGCTTGCGCCGGTGGCGGCGGCGCAGGTCAGCTCCGAGGTTCACGACCGTGCCGCCACAATCCTCCGTGACGCGTTGCGCAACGAAACCGAATGGGTACGGGTGCATGCCGGGGAGGCCCTTTTGCGAAACGGGCTTTCCGAGGGCGTCGAGAGCGTCTTCCAGCCCGAGGCCGAGAACAGTCCGCCCAAACACCGTATCGGCGTGTGGCGGGTACTGGCCCAGGCGCAAGAGGACGCCGCCGAGCGCGAGCGCTACGTTCAACGCATACGTGTCGCTTTTCTCGACCTGGACGGCCCTGACCGCCTGCACGCCGCCGAGACGCTGGGCAAGCTCGGCGATGCGAAACGCTCGACACAGCTCCTTAACGCCGCCACCCAGGCAGACACGCCCATCGCCGCCTATGCGCGCCTGATCCTTGCCAATACCGGCGCCGCCGAGGATGCCGAATACCTGGCCGCGCTGCTGGGCTCGTACGACGACGACGTACGCGACACGGCCGGTTATGCCCTCCGCTTTGCCCCGAAGCTGGATGAGCGGACCCTCGCCCGCGTGCGGAACACGGCGTTGGCGGAACCCGAGAAGTCGCCCGCGCGGCTTAACCTCCTCATCGCCTGGCTGGCGCACGCGGATAAATCGGAACAGGCGGGAATCAAGACCCTCCTCAGGCCCTATGCGGAGAGCCAGGAGAAGTCCGAGCGGTACCAGTTCGGCGAAGCGATGGCGCTGCGTGGAGACGCGGACGATGTCCCCGTCCTGCTGAGATTGCTGGACGACAAAGACACCGACGTGCGGATCAGCGCCGCCAACGCCTTGCTGGCTATCGAGCGCCGGTAACTCGACAAAAAGGATGCCGCCCGGAACCCGTGACTCCCGGGCGGCGTGTGTTTTGCCTCTTCAGGGCTCGAACGTTACCCTGCAGGCTGAATCTCGAGTTCATGCCGGAGCGTGACGCTTTGGCCCGGAGGAATCTCGCCCTCGATGCGCCATAGCTCGACCTCGAGGTCCTGCAATTCTTCGGGATACGCGTAGACCCACGTGAGGTCCACGGTTTCCTTGTCGAAACGCTGCGTTACTTTGAGCCCTTTCGAGCCTGAGAACGTCCATTCGCCCGCGGGCAGGGTCCTGGTGTCGGCGTGGAACATCTG
>DAOLNV010000166.1:1456-3763 GCA_035416745.1 Candidatus Hydrogenedentota bacterium
TCTTTGTTGTCCGAAAGGTTGGTCATCTCGGCCTGCACCATTGGTCCGCCTTCGTGTATCGCGAAATTGCCGCCGACCCGCGTGTCCTCGCCGCCGCCGAACGGGAAAACGAGGTTTTGCACGACGTTGTAGGCCGTGACGCACTCGCCGGTGGCGTTATGGATGATCCGCAGCGCCCGGGCTCCCATGAACGGAACCACGTCCACCGTCAGGTGTTGGCTCTTAATCGAGGGAAGAGGGATGGACGTGTTGAGAACCATGGAGTACAGGGCCAATTCTTCGGCGCTCCCGCCCCATTCGCGGATATTCTGGAACCCGTGGGCAGCCATGCGCTCGCCAAAGGCGGTCATTTCATCGGGTTTGGCAAGGGTGCCCTTGAAGACCAGTTTGCCTTCGGTGATATCGTAGCCGTTGCGCGGGAACCAGCGCGCGTAGACCAGCGGCATGCGGCAGACCCGCACCCGCTCGAGCAGCTTCTCGTCGCCCGCCACGGCCTCCTCGGCTCTGTTGAAGAGTTCTTCGCCGGCCGCGACAATCTCGTCGGTGAGATAGCCCTGGCCGGGATTGGTGTACAGGTGCATGTGAATGTTATCGGTATCGACTTTCTGCTGGAGCATCTTGGCGTAGCGGTAAATGTGGGGCGCCGCGGCGCCGTAGTAGCCCTGGAAGAAGTCATACATGACCACGTCCGGGTCCTGGGATTGGTCCTTCATGAACTCGGTTGCGTAGTAAGGCCGCAAGAGGCTGAATTCGCCGCCGCCTCCGCTATGACCCATGCCCTGCGAATAGATACCTTCGACGCCGATGTCATGGAAGAACTTGTAATCCGCGGCCATTGCGCCAAAATTGGGGTACGGGTTGTAATAGTGGGCGAAATCGACGATGTAGTACCAGATGTACAGGTGGTCGCAGATTTCGGCCCATCTTTGGGCGCGCCGCTTGAAGTTGGCGTTCTTTTCGCACGTGGCGATGGGGTGGCTCTGGCAGCTCGGGTACATATGGCACAGCCACACCGCCACGTTGGGATGCATCCTCATGTCCTTGGGCGGCTCCTCGGTATACATGTAGGCGAGGGTGCCGATCAGAATGTTCGGGAACTCCTTTGAGGTGCGTTCCGCCAACTGGTTCACGAACCAGAACTGCGTGCCTCCGGCCGTTCCCATGGCTTCGTTCATGGCCGCGCAGTTCTTGCACTCGCAGTACGAGTAATAATCTGACTGCGAGAAGTTCTGCTGCACATACTCAGGATGCTCGCGCATGCGTTGAAGCATCTTCTCGGTGACGAGCTCGAGGACCTCGGGATTGGTCAGGCAAAGCTGCGTCTCATCGCGCACGCGCTTCCCGCCGATCTCCGAAAAATACTCCGGATGTTGGTCGAAGTACTCTTCAGGGCGGATGAAGCGGGAATAGGTATGGCACCGGCCATCATGGGCATACTGGATTCCCAATTCGTTGTCAGGGCCGCCCGTGCCGTTGTTCTCGCCCCGGCGCGCGCGGAACGTCTCATCGCCTCCCGGCCATTCGTAACTGGTGAGGCGCCATTCGAAGGAAGGCTGCACCACCTTCTGCTCGCCGCGTTCCCGCGCGTACGCGGTTTTCAACTCGGGAGTCCTCGTTTCGTCCGGCGCATACCACCGCACGCCCAAGTCCGCCTCGAGGAAATCGCGTGCGCCGTAAAGCGTGCCAGCCGCGGCCGAACCCGCGATGACCACGTTCTTGCCCACCGTTATCAGGACATATCCCTGGTCGCCCAGGTCTTCGGGGGCGGGATTGACGCCAAGGCCCTCCGCTGTCGGACCGCAGCCAAGCACGATCATCGGGACGGCCTCCGCCGGTTTGCCCTCGACAATGGGCAGCTCGGCGCCCGTGCACGCCTTGAAGTGGGTCTGAATCTCGGCGGCCGCGAGTCTCTCGGACGGGCTGGCGCCCGGCTCGATCACGAGCCGGTATTCGCTCACGCCGTCTTGCGCAAGCAGGATGCCCTCGGCCGCGACACCTGGAACCTCGGGGATTGGGACGTCAGGAATCACCATTGCCGAGGGCGCGGGCGCCGGTGCGGGAGCGGGTTTGGGAGCGGGCGCCGGAGCAGGCGCCGGAGCGGGTTGGGGTGTCGGCGGGGCCTCCGTTTTGGGTCCACACGAGACCATCACCAGTGTCGCAAGCAGCACGATGCAGGATTTTGCCAGGATACGTCCCATAGCAGGCGCCCTCCTTAGTTCTCGTTGCAATGCACCGGCGCCCATCATGGCAAGGATTCTGACGGAAAGTCAATTTCCGCGCCCCCGCACCGCCACGTTGTCGTTTCAT
>DAOLNV010000167.1 GCA_035416745.1 Candidatus Hydrogenedentota bacterium
CGAGTGCCGCCGCCAACGCGCCGGACAACGCTGAGACCCGCGCCGATCCTTTGGCCGCATCCGGTGTGCCCTACTCGCTTGTCCCTGGCACGAGGTTCTTTTCTCTTAGGGATTGTTGAAGATCACCGTATAGCTTGAGCGACGCGTCTCCGCCAGGTTTTCGAGACATGTCCGGCGAACTCATCATGCCTGGAAACTGGTAGTGCAAGACGGTCTCGAAGTCCGTATAGGTTTCCAGCTCTTTTCGTATTCCGTCAAACGCCCTTGGATGCAGTTCGACGCCGTTTTTGAACTCGAACGATTCGAGATCCATCCACAGATGGCATCCCGCACGGCGGCCTAACCGGTGCAGGATCTCGGCGGCGGCTTCACCGGAGATGTCACTCTTGGGCATCCGGCTGAACCCGAACGGACAGAGAATGTCCACGTCGGGCAAGAGGCGTTCATAGTACCCGTTGGCCTGTTTGATGAAATGGCAGTTGGTGGCCAGCATTACGGGTTTGCCTGGGGCCAACTGGTTCACAAATGGGCGAAATTCGTGGAAGAAATCAACGAGTTGTTGGCGGCGGCGGTCGTCTTCGCCCAAGTTGCCCGCGATTTCGTCTGAGACATACCAGCCATAGAATGATCGATGCCCACCATACCGGCGCCAGATTTCCTCCGCAACCACCCTGTGCCACGCAAGCGATGCCGGGGTGAAGTCAAAGAACGCATAGCAGCCGATGCCTGGCAGTACGTGCATTCCCAGGCGATCGGTCTCATCGAGTATCGTCTCGAGGGGATCCGTGGATGCAATCGGCATCCGGCCCGGGAACAGCATCGAGGGATAGTAGGCCTTGCCCGCGTAACCGTCGCGTTCAATCGTGTGGCGGCCGACGTGGGTGTAGTTCTGGAACATCATCGTGATGACGACGATATCTTGCCCCACGGCGTGCATCGCCCGGATGAGTTCGCGCCACTGCGCGGCGCTCATTTTGGCCAGTTCGTCGTTGAACGGGCGGCCTTCCTTCTCGTCATGATGATAGATATCCACCCACGCGCCCCCGAGCATACGGGGCGACTGCGTATCCATGTCCAATATGCGAATGGTGTCGTTCTCGCGCCACTGTTCGCCTTTGCTCGAGACGACAAGTAGCACCCGGTGATCGCCGCCAGGCTTTGGACCTTTCCACCAGAATCGAACGGTTGTCGAGCTGCGGGAAGGAACGGTCACCCGCTCGCAATGCAAGATGGTTTCCTCTGTCTCCTCGTCAAGATAGGCCCGCACGTGAAATGTTCGGGCGGCGGCAGTCGAGTTGCGCAGCCCACAGCGGATATCCAAGTCAACCTGCTTTGTCATCGTTTCCGGCGGGACCAGGGTCAACGACACCGGGCTGATCGAAAACGCTGCGGGACCGAAGGTCGTATCAAGAAGTCCACTATTTGCGGCTCCCTCGAGAAGGCCTGCTAAAATGAAAACGAAGACCCCGATTGCTCCGTTCATGTCGCTGGCTCCCTGATGTTGGCAGTATAACCGAATGCGAGGGGAGTTTGTGTGTAGTCCCGCATTCATCGGGAAAGGTAGAGCGGGCTTCCACTGGCTGCTAGAATTCCTGCAATAAGGAATATCCTGAGAGCCGCATGTTTGGTGTACCCTTCTGGTAGGAATGCCCCACTCCTATCTGGTCCAACAGCCGGGTTGCGGCTCGCTATTCGCTACGTCGCCTCAATGTGATTGTTGAATTCCAGTTTTACCGGCGGATGAACCTATTTAAGAATGCTTCCATTCCGGCATCAAACACGCCGCAATTCTCAACATCCACGGATGGTACTGGTCCAGGACAAGCCCCTCCAGCATGAACAGCCGAGTCGATATAAAGATCGCGCTCCCTCAGTTGCAAGAGAAATCCCACGCAATCAACGTCACCCAATACAAAATCCGAATCATCTTCAAGCTCACGACTTTGACCGTCAGCGCATAGGACTGGTTCTCCAACGTTGCCTGAGGAGAATGGGAAAAAGAGAAGATGGCCGGATTGAAGTTCCTCCAAGAAGTGCGACCTACCCTCTTCGGGACCAAATTCAGGCACGCCTCCCGGGGCTGCAACCTTCACAATGGCATATGATGGGTGCACATCCTGAGACATTTCTCTGCCGACAAAGTCAAGCACTGCCTTAGTGAATCCCTCCATATCGAAGTCATCGAAAGCAACCTGTCTCTGCTTCATTGTGTTCTCCTTCCATATCAAGCGACAATGGTCGCGTGGTTTCTTCACAAGACCGAAGGATCGCGCTATCGCAGCATGACACCCCGCGCTGGAAGCCGCATATTTGAATCGTTAGTTCGGCTGGAGGTCATGAGACTGGGATACATGAGGGTTACCTAGTTTCTCCTCAACGGATTATCCACAGAGCTTCTGGCCCCCTTGAAACGGCGTTTGACCCAGCCACCTGATTTGGCGAACCGACGAAGCTAATTCATGCTAGTCTGACATGAACGCAAAATGCAAGAATCGGGCGAAAGGCCTGCTACGGGCAACCATTTGGGGTATCCCAATGGGGAGGGTTAACTCGGGCGGCACCCATTGCTTCAAGACGTATCGCCCCTTCCCTCATACTTCTCCCTTCGCCGATCTTTCCACTATCAGCGCCACAATCGCCGTCCGGATGTTCTCTGGCAGATTGGGCCAGGTGTCGACGATGCGGGCAAGGTTGGGATTGGTCGCGAGAGCCTTTAGAATCGCGATGGTTCGGCGGCGTTTTTGCCATGCGTCTCGGGTGCAATTTTGTGGTCCGGTAGTTGTCAGGAAGCTGTCCGGGACTAACGCACCTGTCACTTAACAGGGACAATGTGGACATACGCCCGGTTCCGACGTCTGACCGCGTCGCTCTCCGCCGCAGCGCTTGGCGCGGACCTACTTGAGGCGACGGTAGACTTCTTAGAACTTTCAGGTTTTGCCGAGCCGGCCGCGTTTGGCGAGGCTGAGAAGCACCTTCTCCAGAACCTTGACCTGACGTGCCAGGCGCCTCAACTGACCCTCCTCGCCGATGGCCCTGTCGACGGCAGCGAGCGATGCCGCCGAATCGCCTGCGGATAGCGTTTGAGCGCCTGCTTTCACATGCTCCGCAACGGCGCGCAACCTGCTTTTCAGGGCTTCCTCGAGTCTGGCTATGCGCTGTTCAACGCCGAGTTTGAGCAGCGCGTCGCTAATTCGTTTCTTCAGGCCGGTCTTCTCCTCTGGAGTCATGGCGCCCGCGCGATCACGCAAGTCCTCGTGAAGCACGGCTTCGTCAAAGGCCATCAGCCGTTCATTCAGCCTCTTGACCGTCTCGATATCTCTCCAGATAGCCTCCTCCTCCGGCACGGCCCTTTCCATCTCTTCAAGAATGCGACGCCGCTGACTCGGGTCGGCACCGTGGCGGCGTATGGATTCCCGCAATTGCCTCAGGTCGCGCTCCAGATGCCTGCTCTCGTGGGAGACGTTGTTGGCGGCGCGTCTGCCGAACCGCCTGA
>DAOLNV010000168.1 GCA_035416745.1 Candidatus Hydrogenedentota bacterium
GCCCGTCACAACGCAGGTGCCGCACATGCAGGTGATCGAACACGCTCTTGTCTTTGGAAAGAGCAGCGGTTCCGCCACGCGCACCAGGGCGGGAAGGAACAGCAGGGTGCCCACGCCCGATACGAACAGGATCGACGCGAGGAAAAACCCTACCGTGATGTACGGCACCAGCGGCGCGGCCAGCAGCGGCAGGAATCCCACCGCGATGACGATCACATTGCGCATGATGGCCCGTCCCGGCTCGCCAAAGGCATAGGGGTATGCCTTCTGCCAAGACCCGTGCCGGGCGTAGATCACCCGCGACCGCACCAGGAAGTGTATGGCGAAGTCTACCGCGAGCCCCAGCGTGAGTGAGGATAACACCGCCACCGGCATGTCGTAGTCTTTTCCAACATAGCCGATCACGCCGTAAATCAGGCCGATGGTTAACGTAAGGGGAAGCATCGAGAGGAAGCCCCACAGGCCTGACCGGAACAGCACGATCATCATTAGCAGCACCACGAGGAAGCTGCCCATGAACGACTCAGCCATGCCCCACACCATCTTCTCCTGCCACAGCACGTTGATGTACGTCAACCCGAACCACTTGTGCCGCAGCCCCTTTGGCGGCGGGTTTTGCGCGACGTAGTCGTCGAGGGCCGCGGCGACCTTCGACATGTCCTTGTTGTCGCCGCTGGTCAGCTGGACCCAGACACTGGCCACGCGGTAATCCGGCGTGACCATGTGCCAGAGATCCTGCGGCCGGTGGCTGCTCTGGTACTGGGCCAGGCACTGCGCTACCGCGGCCGCCGAATCGGGCACGCGGTACGATTCGGGCGTTCCGTCGACGAGTTCCCGGTGCACGGTCTTCACGATATCGGTCACCGAGTTCGACTTGCCCACGATTCCCGTGGTCAACAGGTACGCCTGGAGGTCTGCCACATACCGCAGCACTTCGGGGTCTTTGAACACTTCCTCGGCGGGCGCCTCAATTGATGGGGCCGGGGCGGCTGGTTCCTGGGCGGTCTCGGATACCGGCTCGCCTCCGAGACCGGCGGGCAATGCCGGGGCCCCGGCGTCCGTTTCACTGCCGCCCAACCCCTCGGGCAGGGTGGGTTCGGGATTGTCCCCGCCCAGCCCGCCGGGAAGGGCGGGCGTTTCGGTTTCCCGGGCCGGCTTCGCGGACGGTCCGCCGGCGAGGCCGCTGTCCACCGAAGAGCGGCCCTCGGGGTCTTCGTCCTCGGGAAACAGCGCCAGGTGGGCCATGTAGGTACCCCCGAAATGCGCGTTGAGCACACGGTCCGCAATTCGAATGGGATGAGTCTTCTTGAACCATTTCGTGGGGTTGTCGTTGATTTCGATTTGGCTGATGCCATAGACCGTGACGACCACGAGGACGGCGCCGAAAGCCAGCACCAGCTTCGCGCGATGGTAGGTGACCTCGCCCAGCCACTTCAGGAATCCCCGGCTCGGCGCCTTTTCTTCCTCTTCGTGGTGTACGGCGCCAAAATTCTCCAGCCGCCGCTCGGGGATGAACATGGCGAACGCCGGGATGAACAGTACCGTCCACACCCATGCGATCATGACCCCGATAGCGACGAAGAGCCCGAATACCTGCACCGGCGGGATGGGCGTCAATGCCAGCGAAGCAAACCCGGCTGCGGACGTCAACGACGTGTACAGCATGGGCACGAACAACGCCCCCATCACGCTGGCCATCGTCTTTCGCCGGTCACGGGTCTCCTGATAGCGCTCGAAGAACTCGGACAGGATGTGAATCGAATCCAGCACCGCGATGGGCATGATGAAAATCGGGATCATGGAACTCATGATGTGGATGGTGTTGCCCGTAACCACGAGCAGGCCCATCGTGCATATGACCGACACGAGCGCGAGGATCATTGGCGAGATTATCAGGATCAGCTTGCGGAAGAAGATTAACATGAGGATGAAAATGGTCAGCATGGCGAGGGGCGCGGAGATCGCCATCTGCTTGAACATTTCGACGCCGAACACGTCGTTCGCCACCGGCAACCCCGTGATGTGGTATTTCTCGCCGCCGTCGAACGTGGCGATTTTGGACCGCAGCGCAGTATACACTTCGTAGCTCAGGTCCTTCGAGGAAATGGGGAGGTAGAGCGCGAGGGCCTTCCCGTCCTCGGAAACCATGGTGCCCTCGAGGAAGGGGATGCGGAGCGCCTTGTCGCGCACGGCCAGGGCTTCTTCCTCAGTTTTCGGAGGCCCTGGCATGAGCCATTCGAATTTAACCTCCCCCGGGCCGCCCTGCTCGATGTTGTCGACGGTCGACGGCGCGATGATATCGATGACCTTCACGCCGGCGCCGGGGTCGTCTTGTCCGACGTTTTTGCCGGTCAGGGTCTTGGCGAACTCCGTAAGCTCATACACGTTTGCCAGGGTCTTCGTATTGAAGGCGCCCTGCGGATGGTCTTCGTTCACCACGCCCACCACTACTATGTCATTTAGTGCGAAGACCTGTTTCATGCGGTTGTGGAACACGCGCACCGCCTCGTGCTGGCTCAGCATGTTCTCGGGGTCGGTGTCCACCCGCACGGGCTGAAGCATCGGGAACGTCTCCGGCCAGAGCGACGGCAACGCCGCAAGCACGGCGAGCAGCAAGGTCATTGCCGCCATCGCCCCCGTCACCAGCCGCGGATGGTCCATCCCGAACTTCACCAATGCATCTCCCATAATCGCGATCCTTCTGTATGTGCTGACGGTTACCCATTAACGCACGCAACGCAGCCCAGCTACAAGCCGCGCCAATGAAGCTGCCTACGCTGCTTGCGTAGAATATCATACGGATACGGAACGTTTCGAGGGAGCGTAATTCGGCCGACTACCTCGACTTTCACGTAGAGAGCAATCCCGATGCCAATTACGGCGGCGGACAGGAATAGAAAGGCCTAACCTTTTGGGCAGTCGTACGTTATTGCATACGGGCTCGAACAGCTGCGCCGAGAGAGAATCGCACGCCGACCGTTGCGCAACGCTGCAAATGCAACGGATGGACGCGGTGAAGCGCGAGA
>DAOLNV010000169.1 GCA_035416745.1 Candidatus Hydrogenedentota bacterium
CTGAAGAAGCCAGGGCTTCTCTTCGTCCTCCCTCTGGCCACAAAGACCATATTGCGTAGCATTCCCGACGGATGCTTGCATGGAGCCACTAACATACGGGTTTTGCCAGGGACTTTGACACGTTGTCAGTACCTCTTGTACACCTATCGCATTGACACGCCGTCGAAAATGTACGCGGCGGTCTAGAAGTGCAGCATCTGTTACCGTGATTATTTCCGGGGTTGTGGGGTGATTCAAGTGCGTGGTGGGTGCTTGGGCGTTGCCCGTTTATGGATTTTCGTCGCGGTTACGTTCTGCGCATTTCCTAGGGTCTTTGAGATGGAATAGCGCATTGGTCGGCGCCCCGTATGGTGGAAACATTTAGTCGAAGTACAAGGGGATCTGGCAAGGCTGCGCTTCCTTAATCTTTGCCAGGAGTTCCCCGATCATGCTAAGTGCAGAATCCTCAGTGAGAGACGTCTGAGCAAACATTCATTTAACGCAATATGATGGACCAGGAATCGTCATGATCAGCGGTGGCTGGATTCTGGGAAAGCACGCGACTATGATGGCGGGGAATGGGCCACCAGGGTTTGCAGGTCGGGCCATACGGGAGATGTCGGCTAAGATGGCTCTCGACAGCGAGGGCTTGGAACGCGGCAAGTCGAACAGCATAGCCAATCGGAGTGGGAAGGGCCGCGAAGTAATGCGCGAAGCCGCCGAACCTGAAAAGGCCAACTGACACCGCCACAACGACATCAACGTGGAAAGGGGTTGCGACATGAAGCACCGTCCCGGACATCCTGTGGGAGCCATTCTGGCCTTGCTGGCCGTCGCCGTCTACTCGATATGCTGCAAACCGGCATGGAGTCCGAAGGGCGATCAGGTCGCGTACATCTCCGTTCAGGATATAGAAGGCGCGGGCCGTTGGGCGGTCGCCATCTACGACCTCGCCACGAAGCAGAGCCGCGTCATCACCGAGACAAGAGCGCCTGATGATTCAACCCTCGTGCCCATGGCGGTGTTTTGGCCGGAACGGGGCCACAAAGTCGCGTATGTGTCAGCGCCTCGCGGCGAGGTCGAGGGTAGCGCGGTGCAGGTCTCAAGGTACAACCTGCGAACGGGCCGCGTGAAGAGCTCCAAGAAGGTCGCCGTCCCCGAGGTTTCGATCGAGTCGGCTGCCGGGCCCGTGTTCCTGGAGGGAAAGCGATGGCTCTGGCTCATGGGAGAATCAAACGCATTCCGCGTCGACGTCACGAAAGGCAAAGCGGAACCACTGCAGCGGGCCAAGGTGGTGACCAAGAGCAATGGCAAGGTGTTCTACTTCGGCGAGAGTGCGAAGGAAGAAATCGAGTTTGGCCGCGTCAAAACCTTCCCTTCCCTGAAGGAACAGCCGCTCTTCACAGTCACGCCCGAAAATGGCAAGGACCTGACGCCGCTCACGGCTATGCCCTCTAAGTGCGTGCGGTTCTCGTATGTCGTAAAGTCTGACAGCTCGAATACGCTGCTAATCTGCGACGAGAAAGGGCAACGCCTGAAGGCAATTCTTCTCCCTGAACAGACCGAGTTAGGGGAGCCTCCAAACGCCGAATGGACTCCGGACGGGACCATGCTCTGGCTCACGGTCAGAGGGACGGATTCCGGCGTCGAGTACACAGGGATCGCCGAGATCCGCGTCGCGGACGGCCACGTCCGAATCGTCAGGATTGACACGAACAAGGAGCATGGCGGTCTCGAGCCGCTTCAACTCTCACTGTCTCCGAATGGGACATGCCTCGCGGCGTCAACAGCCACGGATAAAACCGCCGGATTGTGCCTGGTTGACCTGACCGGCGACGCGCGCACGGTTACGTTCGTGCCGGCCCCGGCAACTCCCGGGCCAGCCAAGACCGGCGCGGCGGAGTAATGATTCACGAGACCGTCATGTGGGTATTCTCGTTCGTGTGCCATCAAGAGGCTGCGCGGACGTGGGCGCCCGGCGGAGTCCCACTGGCCCTGTGCCAGCGCTGTACGGGGGTCTACGCGGGCTCGGCCTTGATGCTGCTCCTTCTCCCTTGGATGTGTTTCCGGCCGAGCCGGTTCACGGGGGCGCTCCACACGGTGCTCATCCTGCAGATGGTCTTTTTCACCGGACATCTCTTGCCTCATCCGGCCAGTGTGCGGACCCTGTCCGGACAGGTCTTCATCGCGGGCGTCTATTATTTCGTATGGACCCATCTCAGCGTCAGGATCGGTCTCACCCGGGATGACCGTTCCCCGCGGGCATACGGCATTGGCCTTCTTGCAGCGCTGCTGATTTTGCAGGGACTCGTCCATGCACCTTTCCGATGGGCCGCGCCAGTGCTCGAACTCCTGTCCTTGATTGGTGTGCTGGGACTCCTTATTGCCGTGGCGGCGACGATCGCCGATCTTGCACTCCATTCGCGGTACAGGCGGTCCGCGAGGTAGTGGGGTAGGCGCTGGATACGGTGCGACAGGCAAAGAGCTCGTCCGAGCACGCAAGATTTGAATTGACAAGGGCCGGCCAGTGCGTCTGTACTCGAAAGGATGCATGGAGAAACTCAACAAAGAACCGGACAAGTAATTGGCCGATCTGGCTCTTAGTTGTCTTCTTTGTGACCGCGTTCGTCCTTGCTTGCATCGTTTGGATTCTCAGAACCCAGTGTAACCGGAAGCGCCCTTAACAGGGCTTTAGGGTGGTGGGAGACAGAGGTGCCGCTGTCGCGGTCCACAATTGTGGTTGGCATGTACGCGAGAAGCCAGACAAGGGCGATGGCAAGCGGGGTGCCGAACAAAACGAGCAACGTCGCTACCGTAAGTCCTTACTGGCCCAAAGAGGCAAGCTTTCGGCAGCCACAGGTGAGACGGGGTGTTCTTGTTGCGTTGTTTCCAGCCCGGCATTAAGATGCGGCGGAACAAGGAAGAAGCCATGGGAATATCTCGTCGTCTCTTTATCCAAAGCGGAGTGTCTGCTGCCGGGGC
>DAOLNV010000170.1 GCA_035416745.1 Candidatus Hydrogenedentota bacterium
CCGAAGAGCCAAGGCTCACATAAACAATTCGTGAATCGAGTTTGATTTGGAGAATACAATTCCCCCCATACGAAATCGCATTACCCTGTGCGAGATCGCCTTGCAGGGGATGATTCTCATTATCCCTCTGATTCTCCTGTTCCCCTCGACCTTCTCCCGTGGCGAGATGACGATGCCAGGAACGCTGCTTTTCCAGCGGTTTCCGTGGAAGTGCTACGCCCCCGAAGGCGTCGAGATCGCCAAAAACTGGCCCGCCCAGGAAACGCTTATCTTCTTCAATAAATGCTACGTGCTGACAAAAGCGGCGATTCTGAACGGGGAATGGCCTTTGTGGAACCACATGGAGATGACCGGCCTGCCCCTCCTGGCCAATTTCCAAAGCACCGTGTTCTATCCGCCCCGCCTGCTTCACCTGGTCTTCGACACTTACGTCGGCACCACCCTGTTCGTGTTGCTGAAATTCTGGCTCGCCGGCATCTCCGCGTACTGCTGCGCACGCGTGTTCCGCATGAGCCGGTCTATCGCCTGTTTCGTGTCTGTCGCGTGGATGCTCTCGGGCTACAACATCACCTGGGCATACTGGTCGCCGCCAGACGTCAGCGTGTGGGCCCCATTCGTCCTGATGGGACCTGAGCTCATACTGCAACGCTATCGCCGTGCCGGATTCTTCTCGCTGGCCCTCGGCGGCGCCCTCCTTATCCTCGCGGGACATCCGGAGACGGGGTTCGTTTTTGGGTTGGGTGCGGGCATCTATTTTCTTCTGCGCTGCGCTTTCGAGGAGCGATGGGGGAGAGACCTCTATGTACCCCTCCTGCTGGCGGGCGGAGCCTGGCTCCTGATACTGCTTGTTTGCGCGGCTCAAATCCTCCCTTTCCTCGAATACCTTCCCGTCAGTGAGACCTTCCTGGGCCGGCCGGAGCTTGAACACCAACAGAAATTCCTCCCCCCCAGCGTCATGGCCGCCCTATGGGTCCCACGATTCTACGGCCACATGGCCGACGGCAACTATTGGGGCAACTCCACGGTCAACACCAACTTCGTCTGTTTTCTGTACCCGGGCATCGCGGTATGGATCGGCATCGCTTTGCTTCTTGGGCGCCGCGGCTTCACCAACACGGAACGCCATCGGATTCTTGCCCTTGCTGCGCCGGCCGTGTTTTTCTTCCTGATGGCCTTTCCGGTGCCCGCGCTTAGACCTATCCAGAGACTGCCCATCCTCGATTCCATGTGGCGATGCTACTACGTTGCCTTTCCGATGCTCGCCATGCCGTTCCTCGCCGGCATGGGCTACGACAAATGGCTCTCGAAACATAGATCTGTTCGCGAGTTACTCATACCTGCCGCGTGTGTTCTTTTGATTGCCGTTGCCCTGTTTGCCCTCTACGAAGTACACAGGCCCGCACTGGTTAAACAGCCCGAACTCCATCGCTACGTCATCTTTCAGTTGCTTGTCGCGGGCGGACTGGCAATCGCCGGTTTGGCCCTCGCCGGCATTCAGGTATTTCGCGCCTGGCCACGAGTGGTTGCGGCCGCTGTTACCCTGTGCCTGGCCGCTGATCTCGTCTTCTTCTCCCGTGACCTATTGCCCACCACTCCCCATGAATACCTCTACTTCGACACCGCCTTGTCCGACAAGCTCCAGGAATTAAACCACAACACCCGCTTCAGCGTCTGGTCCGCCGGTATCGAAGCCGGCCTCATGCAGGTCTACGGCATCGAATCCCTCTACGGATACGACGGCATCTCCCCCTCTCGGTTTGGTTTTTTCATGTTCGGCTCAGACAAGTGGTGTCTCTGGGAGCGGAAGGAACCTATCTGCGGCATCGGTTACTACCTGTTCCAGGAAGACGACTTCGACCCCGAACATCCCGACCCTGATTACGAGTACATCGGCACCTATGACCGTATTCACGTGGTCCGAAACAAGCGCGCGTTCCCCAGGGCGTTCCTCGTGGGCAAGGCCGAAGTCATACATGAGCCCGAAGCCCTGTTCAGACGCTTGGCCGAGCCTTCATTTGACCCCGCTCGAACGGTTCTCACCGAAGCCCCGCCACACACACCCTTGCCCGACAACCCCTCCAGCAGCCCGGGTACAGCACGCATGACCGCACGCTCATTCAACCGCGTCGAGCTCGAGATCGAGGCTCACGAACCGGCGATCCTGGTTCTTTCCGACGCCTATTACCCCGGATGGGAGGCCCGCGTCGACGAAGTCCCCGCCGAAATCTTCCCCGCCTACTACCAGTTTCGCGCCGTTGTCGTTCCCCAGGGACGCCACATTGTCACCTTCAATTACTTCCCGCGCAGTTTCCAGCTCGGGCTCGCGCTGTCGATCGCCGCGTGCATCGCGAGCAGCGCTGCCGCCCTGTATCTGCTGCTCAAGCCCGCCCGTTCCGCTTGACTTGCTCTGGGCGTTTTGATAAGCTTCGCTGCGCTTGGTCAAGCGCCAATCAGCACAATTGAACGATTTTTCGGGGCTGTAGCTCAGCTGGGAGAGCGCTGCGTTCGCAATGCAGAGGCCAGGGGTTCGATCCCCCTCAGCTCCACCATCAAAATGCAAGGGCTTGCGCGACCGGATACGCAAGTCCTTTTTTGCTTGAGGTTCCACGGCCCGTAGCAACGGCGTATTTGCCATATGGTCCCGCCGTGCACACGCGCTCAGGCGCTTGAATACCCCGGGACCACTTGAGTCGCGGTCTTCTTGGAGCCAGACGGTTCCCCATCACCTGCGCTGCTGAGGGGAAATCCATCCGAAGTCCAAGCGGCGTCGCGAGATATTACATTTTTTTCTTGACATGTGCCCCATCGTATGCTTAAATTTGCGCGCTTTGGACGCAAAGTGTAGTTGAATTGAGGATTAGCCGTCCCCAAGCTTCATGCCTCCCTTGAGCAAGGAGTAGTGCGTAAGGCGGCACGACGCATCTACATGCGAC
>DAOLNV010000171.1 GCA_035416745.1 Candidatus Hydrogenedentota bacterium
TTTTTGCGTGGGCGTGATTATGTTGGACACTTGCGGCTGGCTGGAATCCGCGGGGTCGCGCGCCATGGCCCGTTCGCAGATGGCCGCCAACTCCGATGGAATTTGGCGCGCGAGTTGGAGTACGGGAGCCGGTCGCTGGTTTAGTATCTTCTCCAAAATTTTCTGGGCGCTGTTTCCCTTGAATGGCGGCCGGCCGGTAAGAACCTCGTATAGAACCGCCCCCAAGGCATATACATCCGAACGTTCATCCACATGTTCGATATCCCCGGCCGCTTGTTCAGGAGGCATGTAGGCCGCCGTCCCCAGCACGGTCCCGTTCGCGGTTTGAAAGACTGCCGCTCCCGACGAATATTCCTCGGGGGAGGCCATCTTTCCGTCCTCACCGGGAGACGCAGTGGAGGCGTGCGATTTTGCCAGCCCCCAGTCAATCACGACCGTTTCCCCGAACTCGCCCACCATGACGTTCCTGGGCTTGATGTCGCGGTGAATTACGCCCCGGCTGTGGGCAAAGGCGATGGCTTGGCACAGGTCCACGACGTGTGGCAACAGTTTCATGCGTTCGCTGGCCGTTTTGGTCTGAACCACGGCTTCGTGCAGCGTTTTGCCGCGCACGAGTTTCATTGTGTAATAGAGCGTGCCGTCGGCGCGGTGGCCCACTTCATAGACCGGGACGATCCCCGGGTGTTCGAGTTGTCCGGTGAGTTGCGCCTCGCGCAGGAAACGGGCTGAGACCTCGGCCACATGCCGCACCGGCGTATCCCCGCTCCCACGGGGCGCCGGAGGGAGTAGTTCCTTGAGCGCGATGTCGCGGCCGATTATCTGGTCGTGTACGAGCAGGATGCGCCCCATCCCGCCGCGCGAGTGTTCGCCCCGCTGTGAATATCGTCCGGGGGCCTCATCGAGGATCATGCTGTCGGCCGCGAACTCCTCGGGTTTGGGTTTCATGAGCGGGAGTTCGGTGCTTTCGAACCCTTTCCCCGTTTGCACAAACGATTCCGATATTTCGGAGATTGCCAAGCCCGCCTTGAGCAGGCATTGGGGGCACAGGCCTTCCGGGGCGTCGGCGGGAAGTGGCGACCGGCATTGGGGGCATTGCGCTTGACGGTTCATCTTGTCCCTCCAAGGCATTTCCTGGGTTGTCATTCCTTTACAGAAAGAAGATTGGCGGAAGGTTATCGCACGACAGCGCCTTTGAGGGACGTCGGGGCCCGTTTCAAGGAGGTCAAGGTGCTCCGGCGGGTGTACTGGAATCGGCGGGGACGGCCGTGCCCCAGACCTTGCGTGCATCGGGGTCGCGTCCGCTCGTACCGCAGGAAGCGGCCAAGACACGGCCGCCCGGGCTGAACGCGATCGGATAATAGAGGATAGGATGCCGTGGACGACGACAATGGGCGCAACGATGGGCATCAGCATCGTCGCAAGAACGGTCATCGCCGTTCACACGTCGCGGTCTGTATTCTCTTGTTGCCTCTCCGTTTCCTGCCCAGCCTGGGATTCATCCCCGCCTTCCGCAACCAGTCGCTGCTGCCGGCCGGCCAATATTGCGCCCTCGAACCTGCCTGCCATCAAACCAATCAGGCGGCTGCACACGGCCAAGGCCAGGGCCAAAGGCGGGTTGCCGGAAGGGGACGCCGTCAACGGCTGCCCGCAGCGCGGCAAGTTGCTACCGCCTTCGAACGCCAGTTCTGGCCTCGAGTCCGGGCGACGGCGTGCTGCTATGGTTTTCGCACGATTTCCTCGATCGGCTGGCCGTCGAGGTAGAGGCCCGTTATCACGCCGGTGCCGCGCGAGACACGGATGGTGACGTAGGCCAAGGCGTTGCGGGCGCGTTCGCGATAGATTCTCTCCGCCTCCGGCGCCGCGGCCTCCTCCATGTAGTAGCGGTCGAACGGCCAGACGATCTGGGCTT